>JBHICS010000260.1:0-2609 GCA_046759685.1 Candidatus Brocadiales bacterium
CCGTTAATGGTCTTGATAATGTCACCCGGCATCAGGCCGGCAAGCTCGGCCGGCCCCTCCTCTCCCAATGCAAGCACTACGCATCCGTCCTCTGTGGAGAGTTCAAGCGCCATGGCGATTTTCTCTGAATTGTCGGCTATAAGGGCGCCTACGCCGACCTTATTTTTAAGCTCGTCCTTGGGAATGGCCTTTAGGACCTTGTACCCTATCCGCCACGTCCTGGCCCAGTATTCCACATACCGTTCCGCGGCCAGTGCCTCTATCTCCTCCTCCATGGCCACCAGCTCTTCCTTAGGTATATCGGGACCGGTAGTGGCACAACCGCCAAAGGCCGTAAGTAGCAACAGGGTTAATAAAATGAAAGTCCTTTTATATAACATTGATACTCTTTTAAAATACACCTGTATAGAGACCTCTGTAAAAGTCGCCTGCATACGCTATGTCATTCCCGCGAAAGCGGGAATCCATGATTAAGTCATGGATTCCGCATCTAGTGCGGAATGACATAAGTCTTGTCATCTCTTAAAAGTACAAATTTTAGAGCTAAAGACTCACACTCCGACCTCAAAGTGGTAACACAGCACCAGACACTTTTTCAGAGCTTTCGTATATTCTGAAAAACATTATTGTGTAGCGTTGGAGCTTGCTCCAACGTTGAACGTGGCAGCAAGCTACCACGCTACATCGCACCCTACTAGATTGCTTCTCCGCCTCAGGCGGATCGCAATGACATGTAATAATCAATCAATGGAGAGCTTAAAGTCCAGCCGTATTTCCTGGTTAGGCATCGTCTTCACGTGTTGTGTCTGGCGAGAGAGTATGTACTCCTCAAATGCCTCATGCCATACACCAACCCTGTAGCTTCCGGCCGGTATGTTAGTAATCTTAAATGTCCCGTCAAACCATGTGAGGTCGTAGTATGGGTCTTCCCTTACCACTACCCAAGCCCTCATCCACCTATGCCTGTCACAGCCTATCTTTATCATCTCTTCTAGTGGAAAACTCTTGGTAATAGGCGTTCCCCTGCTTGGGATACTTTCATTAAAGGTCGCATTTTTTAAGGAGTAGGCATGGACATTGTGTGCCATGGGGTCGCTGTTTCTTACCTCCAGGGTGCTATTGGTCGGGACGACCAGCACGTGTGGTGTAAATTCACAGGCTACTTGGTCTACAACGTAGTGCCACTTCTCCCCAAATTCTTTGCCCTTGATTATGTTTTCTATATATACCACGGCATTCTTTATGCCCCTGGTTTCTTTGTCAACAATGAGCTTCTGAGTGGGCCTCGTCGTCATGCCGCATACGTGCAGGTCCTTGTCCACCACAAGCATCTCCAGCTCAGGAATGTCTCCAACGAATCTTACACTGCCACTTATTGTGCACCCATTTTTGACCTCTATTACCTCATATTTACACCAAGCAGGGGGTGCAAATCCCAAAAGCCAGATTACCTGGGCTAGTACCGCCAAAAGCACGCAAAGTCTGTCGAACATGCCACGCCCCTTTTGCCAAGAATAGTTTTCAGCTTATCTATTTACGCTATGGAGGATTATATTCAATTTCTCATGTCAAGTCGATAACAAATCTCTGTGGTGAGACATCTGAGGGACCGTAGACAATTGCCATTATGAGGGAGTGAAATCCGCCTGCTCACCCTATGGCACCGGCCTCCATCTCCAGAAGCTTCTTTTTCAGTGAGATTCCTCCCCTGCCCGAGTAACCCACAAGCTCGCCACTTGAGCCTATCACACGATGGCATGGGATAATGGGTGGAAGGGGGTTCCTGCCGCAGGCCCTACCAACGGCCCTTGCAGCACCTGGCCTGCCTATGGCGCTGGCCATGTGCCCATATGAACGTGTCCGGCCATAGGGTATCCCACGTATTCCTTTCCAGACCGCCTGTTCAAAGGGCGTGCCCGTACTTAGGTCAACCCGCACACCCGGAAAAACCTCCTTACAGCCACTGAAGTATCGCTGCAGGGCTACTCTGACGGCCTCGTGAGCGTCGCCATCCCTCACTGCATCGGCGCAGAACCGGTGTTTTAAACGTTTCAGAAAAAACCTTTCGCTGACACCGGGGAAGTCTATTAGTAACAGTCCTTTTGGACCCCAGGCAATGTGGATGACGCCTATTACACTAGGAAAACTTGTGTAGAAGAGGCCTTTCACCTGAACTGCTACCTTCCTGGCCTCTTCTTGTTAACGGTGAGCCTTAGGGCCTGGTAGATTCCTATACCAACGGCGGATAGAAAGAGGAATGTCAGGAGCATGCAGGCGGCCAGGTTTACGACCACCCAGAAGACCTCGAGCCTGTTGTTAAACCACTGAGTGCCCCAGAAGCCCAGGTACTTACCCGCGAAAAATGCAATCACTGCCAAAATGACGATCCCTGGGATTAGATACTTCAGGTCACTCTTCTGCGGTGCCATAGACACGGTGAACACTATAGTGGCGATGATAAAACCTATCCAGCGGGGGTCTAGGAAATCAGCTTCCTTCCACAGTCCGAAGAGGGTTATCTTTATTGCATCGATGGTGTCCTTGGAAAATGTAAAGAACCCTTCGGGCGTGAATTTTATGTCCCTGGGCAGAGCCGTCTTTATGCTGAC
>JBHICS010000261.1:0-2607 GCA_046759685.1 Candidatus Brocadiales bacterium
GTGTCTTTGTTACCAAAAATGGTGAAAAGATGATAGTGGAAATGGACAGCGCAGGACTGCGTGACCCTTCGACGGGCCGCTTCATCCACGCCAGGAGCTTTGTGAGGGACATCACAGATAGAAAGGGGAGGGAAGAGGAAATTATAAGACTTGCCCATACCTTAAGAAGTATCGGTGAATGTGTGGTTATTGCCGACAAAGAAGGCCGTGTGTCATTCGTGAATAAGTCCTTTGAAAAGGTCGTTGGGTATGACCATGAGGAGATGCTGGGAAAGAAACTCTCGGTCCTGGCAGCCAGCAATAGTCCAATAGATATAAAGAAGGAGGTACTCAGAAAGACCTATGAGCTTGGAGAATGGCAGGGTGAGCTTCTCTTTAGGAACAAGAACACGGAGGAGTTTCCCGTGTACCTGTTTACTACCCTTATACGGGATGAGGATAACGAGCCACTGGCCCTGGCGGCTGCCTTTCGTAATATTAGTGAACATAAACGCTTACAGATGGAACTCCTGCAATCCGAAAAAATGGCATCCATGGGTCAGTTTGCTGCCGGCGTAGCCCACGAAATAAGAAATCCCCTCAGCGTAATCGGCAGCTCCATATATTATCTAAACGATGTCCTGTCAGATAAGGACAAAAATGTAAAAGAGCACTTAGAGATAATCCAGGAAGAGATTAGCCGCTGCCAGAGGATTATTAACCAACTCCTGGTATTCTCCAGGAAGGCAAAAATAGAGGCAGAGGAGTGCGACCTCAACAGGATGGTAGAGGATACACTCTCGCTGGTGGGGAAGGAACTCCTTGCAAATAATATCGATGTGGTCAAGGATTTTTCTTCTATACCGTTGCTCCTACTTAATACAGATGATATAAAACAGGTACTCCTGAATCTTATATTAAATGCCAGGGACGCAATGCCTAAAGGTGGAACGCTCAGGATTGCAACCAAGGAAGATTCTGATAATAATATAGATTTAGTGGTAAGCGACACGGGCTCAGGTATTCCAAAGAAAGAGCTTGAGAGGATTTTCTTACCATTTTATACTACCAAGGAGACTGGGAGCGGTACTGGACTGGGCCTTTATTCGGTCCATTCAGCTATAAAGAGGGCCACGGGCACCATAAACGTGGATTCTCAAGAGGGCAAAGGCTCAACATTTACGATAACACTTCCTGCTAAAGATGGGCGCAAGAAGGGTGGGAAAAAGTGGAAAACAAGGTCAAAGTCCTCGTAGTTGATGACGAGGTCAATCTACTTAAGACCCTGAGAGACATCCTTAACAAGAACGGGTACGAGGTCGCAGTAGCGAGGAATGCACGTGTGGCTCTGGAGACCCTGAAAAAGGACGGATTTGACATAGCCCTTATTGACATCCGGATGCCACAGATGGACGGTGTTGAACTCCTTGAAAGACTTAAGGAAAAGCACCATGGGCTTGAGGTGATAGTAATGACCGCCTACGGCACAATAGATACAGCCATAAGGTCAATAAAATTAGGTGCTTATGCGTATATGCTCAAGCCCCTGGATATTGATGAAATGCTAATGAATATCCAGAAGATAGTAAAACTTAAGGCCCTAACAGAGGAGGCACGCTTCCTACAGTGGCAGTTAGAGGAGAAACATGGCTATAAGAATATTATCGGAAATTCTAAGACGATAAAGCTGGTAGTAGATACCGTAAAGAAGGTCTCCACTTCAGACTCTACCGTACTTGTCGTTGGAGAGAGCGGCACGGGCAAAGAGATGATCTCAGACGCCATACATTACGCCAGCCGACGTTACGCTAAGCCATATGTGAAGATAAACTGTGCGGCCTTTCCCGAAAACCTGCTAGAGAGCGAACTCTTTGGCTATGAGAAGGGTGCATTCACAGGGGCGGATAAACAGAAGAAGGGCAAATTTGAGGTAGCTCATGGGGGCACACTCTTTCTAGATGAGATAGGTGACATGCCCCTGGCCATGCAGGCAAAGCTCCTAAGGGTACTTGAGAAAGGTGAGTTCGAGAGACTTGGAGGAAATGAGGTCATAAGGGTGGATGTACGCTTTATTGCGGCTACGAACCAAAACCTTTCAAAGATGATAAAAGAAAAACGTTTCCGCAGCGACCTTTACTACCGACTTAATACGGTAGTCATTACCCTGCCCCCTCTACTGGATAGAAAAGAGGATATAGCCCTCCTGGTCGAGCATTTTCTTGAAAAGTTTTCTACAGAGATGAACAAAAAAGCACCTAAGGTGGTTGATGAGGCTATGAATTTCATACTATCATATTCGTGGCCGGGTAATGTAAGAGAGCTGGCTAATGCAATCGAGAGGGCGACAATATTCTGCGAAGACAGTATGATAAGGCCCAGCGACCTTCCTCCAAATGTACGGGTGGGGCATGCAGGGTTACCCGCGAGGATAACTACCGGTGACCTTACGCTTGAGGCCATGGAGAAGAGACATATAAGCGATACACTTAAGCTTGCCAAAGGCAATAAGAATGAGGCTTCGCGCCTGCTAGGAATCCACAGAGAAACCTTGTATAAGAAGATAAAAAAGTTTAATATAATAGATGCATTGGATAGTTAGTTTTCGGTAGTGGGAAGGCTGTGCCCTTC
>JBHICS010000262.1:0-2604 GCA_046759685.1 Candidatus Brocadiales bacterium
GAATTCGTTAAAGTTGATATTAACCTCTGCCACTACCCTGTGTGGGTCCCAGCGTTGACCAGGCAAGAAGAACATCCAGCCCGGACCACGGCAGAATACACCTATAACAATCTCTATAACCCACAGGAAAAAGAATCCAAACCAATATGTAAGTATGGCAAACCTTCTCTCGGAGAAGGTGTAGTAACCATTGCCCTTTGGGTTCACGTCCACGTACGGAATGACCATAAGGCCAACGATAATAAAGCTAGGTAGAAGTACGCCGGCAATGTAAGGGTCGAAGTACACAAGCATGTCTTGCAACCCAAGGAAGTACCAGGGCGCCTTGGACGGGTTTGGTGTAAGCGCAGCATTAGCCGGCTCTTCCAGGGGCGCATCAATAGGGACCGACCATACGGTTAAAAATGCCATAACAAGAATGGCGCATATAAACTCTAGCTTTACAAGATGGGGCCAGCAACTCACCTTCTTAGGAAGGCCCTGTACCTCCTCCGGATACATAACATCGATTACATCCACAACATCCCCTTTGGCCTTTTTCTTTTCTTTTCCTTCTCCCTCGCCCTCCTTCCTGCGGCGGGCAGCCTCGGCCCTTATGCGGTCGTTTTTAAAGGCCAGAGAAAACGAAAGCCAACCGAAGAACAACACAAGGAAAAGCATTATTACAATAGGAATGTTGTCAGGTTTACTTGCTATATGCCAAATGTTATGCCACATGAGAGTCTATCCCTTTGCCTTATAAAGGTCCTGCAGAACCACCATCTTTCCTGACACGCCAGAAGTGTACCGCCAAAAAGATTATTGCCAGCATAGGCATTGCCACACAATGCCATACATATGCCCTCAACAGGGCATTACCTCCTACAACAGAACCACCCAGGAGCGCAAACCTGACATCGTTGAATGCAGTCATACCCAGTTGCTCACCGAACGGCCCCTCGTGTCCCATCAACGGAGTGGCCCTGGCCATGTTTGTTCCCACTGTTACGGCCCAGAAACCTAGCTGGTCGTCAGGAAGCAGGTAGCCGGTAAAACTAAGCATCAAAGTCAGCACAAGCAGTATTACACCTACCACCCAGTTAAACTCCTTGGGCGGCTTATAGGAACCGGTCATGAAGACCCGGGTCATGTGCAACCACACGGTTATTACCATAAGATGTGCCGCCCATCGGTGCATATTTCTGAGGACTATGCCAAACGGCACGTCATACTCAAAATATTTCATGTCCTTATAGGCATTGATCTTGTCCGGATGGTAATAGAAGCAGAGAAAGACACCCGTAAAGCAGAGTACCAAGAAGAGCAAAAAGGTGATGCCGCCCATGCACCAGGAGTGGCTAAACTTTAGCGAGTGTCTCGCAACATGGGAGGGGTGAAGGTGCAGAAACACGTTACCCATGATGGCCAAAACACGATTTCGTGGGGTATCCGCGAAGCCCCTGCGGAACATGGACTTATAGACTTGGGATTCGAGGATTAATTTCTTGAGTTTTTCAATCTGTTCCGTCATCATTGCAAAAATTCCCCTCCCTGGGAATTATTAATTATTGTTGAAGAATAACAGAACAAGGCGACTCTAGGCCTTAAGAAAGGAGCCTGGTTTTTCCCACTCGCCGCGTTCTCGTCTAAAGACCGTACTTTTATTGATGACGAGCTGTCCGTCCTCTGCCAGGCCTATCTTAAGCCTTTCAAGGGGTCTTGGTGCGGGTCCCTCGTAGTTAACACCTTCTTTGGTGAAACCGCTGCCATGGCATGGGCATTTAAACTTGTTCTCACCTTCCCACCATACCGGGGTACAACCCAGGTGGGTACACTTTGCCAGCAGGGCATAAAACCCTTCAGTCTCCCTCACAATCCATACACGATATTTCTGCTGAAACCTGATGTCCACCTTCCCAACGGTAAACTCCCAAGGATAGCCCACCTTAAAAGTGGTGGGTGGCTCAAAAAGGGTTCTGGGAAAAAAGAACCTCATAAAGGCCACTATCCAAGTCAACTGGAAGAGTGCGAAACCGGCCCAACCTAGTTTAACAAGAAAGCCTCTGCGACCGTTGGCGGCCTTCCCCTCTGATGAGGCGGCAGGCGCTGCCACGGTCTGAGCCTCCTGGCCGGTGGATTCCGTTGGCTTTTTTTCCTCCATCAGAAAAATACCCCTTTTGACCCTCAAATAGATCTTTGAGAAGTTAGATATTTTTTAAAAAGATGAGGCCTCTCCAGAAGCCTCAGGTCTTTTATCCTTCAAACACAATGTCTTAGGCAACCAACTCTACCTCCCAATTTTTGTTGACCCAAAGGCCAATCACGTTAACAGGGAGGGCCCACGACTTTATCTTCTTTACAGAATCGCGTATCTCTCTCAAGTGGTCTTCATTTGAGACAGGGTTTCCTTTACAGTCATAATGCCCAACAATGGCTACCGTATTGGATGAATGCTTGTCAACCGATACCATCACCTCTGACTTTATATATTCACTCATCGCTTCCCCTTTAGATATGATTTTGTCGGGGCCTGGAGCTGTAATCATATCTACGTAACTTACGCTACAGAGGTTCTTCATATAATCGTATACCTGTCTCTGGACCCGTCCGTCTATGCAGTTGATT
>JBHICS010000263.1:0-2596 GCA_046759685.1 Candidatus Brocadiales bacterium
CTACCTTTGTGGGTTGGTAAACTAACGTCATGAAAGAGTACTACAAGCTGCTGGACTCGATGTCAAAGAAGGCGGATGGCCCTTACCGACTAAGTTCCATACTGATAAAAAGGGTACGGCAACTTGTGAGGGGCTCTCTAAGTGCCTTCCGCCCGGAGGCATTTGACCCTGTAAGTATTTCTTTTGACGAGTATAGTAAAGACCAGCTACAGATTGTAGAGGAAGGCGCCCCTCTTGAGTTGGTTCAGACAAAAGAGAAAAAGAAGAAGCAGTAGTTTCCAGAAGGAATAAAACTATGATTAAAGTAGAAAACCTGACCAAGCGTTATGCGGATAAGTTAGCGGTAAACAACATATCCTTTGAGGTGCAAGAGGGTGAGGTCTTGGGTTTTCTGGGGCCCAATGGTGCAGGTAAGTCCACCACCATGCGCATTCTCACAGGCTTCCTCCCAGCCACTTCAGGTTTTGCCTGGGTAGCGGGTTGCGACGTCTTCGCAGATTCACTAAATGTTAGAAAACAGATTGGATACCTTCCTGAAAACGTTCCCCTTTATCTGGATATGAGGGTTAATGAGTATCTAATGTTTCGTGCGGAACTTAAGAAGGTACCCAAGAAGGAAAGAAAGCCTAAGATTGGGGAGTGCCTAGAAAGGTGCGCCATTGTTGAGGTGCAGAACCAGATAGTCGGTACACTGTCTAAGGGCTACAGACAGAGGGTTGGGCTGGCAGATGCCCTGATACACGACCCGAAGATATTAATTCTCGACGAACCCACAATTGGCCTCGACCCCAACCAAATTAGACAGGTAAGACAGCTTATAAAGGACCTGGGCGAAAAGCACACGATTCTGCTTTCTACTCATATATTACCCGAGGTAGAGATGATATGCGGTAGGGTAATAATAATTGACAAGGGTGAACTGGTAGCAAACGATACACCTGCAAACCTGTTGACTAAGCTCAAAGGTGAGGTTACCGTAACCCTACAGGCAAAAGGGCCTGCAAAGACCATAGAGAGGGCCTTAAAGGGCATTTCGGGTATTACAAGCGTTAGCACAGATGCCCAAAAAGGTTCTGCCCATCGCTTTATTGTGGAGGCTGTTAAGGACAGGGACGTGAGAGAGGATATCTTCCGCACCTTTGTGGAGGGCAACTGGGTGTTGTTGGAGATGAAAAAGGAGGCGGTTACCCTGGAAGAAATCTTCCATCAGCTTACTACCAGGGAGGATTCTTCAGCGACTGCGGGGGAGGAGCCTCAAAAGGCCGGTGCGGGAATCGGTCAAATGGTTTCCGGAATATTCGGTAAGAGAAAGTAATCGAAATAGTTATGGGGTAAAAGATAATGGGTGGTACAACAACAATTTTCAAGCGGGAGATGGTCGGCTTTTTTTATTCTCCCATCGCGTATATAGTGATAGCGGTGTTTTTGTTATTTTCTGGTTACTTCTTCGCAACAATCCTGGCCCTTACCCAACAGGCTACCCTTACATATAGCCTCGCCAACACACAATTCATACTCTCTATCCTCGCACCGGTTATCACCATGAGGCTACTATCTGAGGAGGTGCGTGCGGGGACCATAGAGATGCTAATGACGGCGCCAGTCACTGACTTTGAGGTAGTCTTCGGTAAATTCCTTGCCGCATGGTTTCTCTACCTCGTGATGCTGGCACCCACGCTTCTTTACGTTGTCTTTCTAAAATGGGTGGGCCAACCCGACATGGGGCCTATAATATCCAGCTACATAGGACTGGCTTTAATGGGCGGGATGTTCGTCTCTGTAGGATTGCTGATGTCTGCCATGACCAGGAACCAAATAATAGCCGGTGTCTCAGGGATTGTGGCCCTGGTTATACTTTTCTTTGCAGGGTATGCCGTGTCCGGTACGGAGGCCTGGTACGCCCCTGTACTTCAGTATATTGGCACCTATGGCCACTGGGAGTCGTTCACTAAGGGCCTGGTGGACTCTAGGGACGTTGTCTATTATATAACTATTACGTCCCTTTGCATATTCATGACGGTTCGTGTACTTGAGAGCAGAAAGTGGAGGTAAAGTAGTTTTGGAAAAAGAGAAATCCAAGCGGTTTGACATTAACGAACTGTTTAGAAAAAAGGCAATTATAGGGACAAACGTAGTACTGATGACCCTTATTGCCATAGGAATTTTTAGTTTTGTAAGTTATCTTAATGCCAGACATTACAAGCGTTTTGATTTTACTTCCAGTGGCAGGTTTTCTATATCCAACAAGACCAAAAACATCTTAAAGGGTCTTGACAAACCTGTAACGGTAAGCGTGCTCTTTAGTGAAGGTGAGCTCTTCTTTGATAGGATTATGGACATCCTTAAAGAGTACGAGTACAACTCAGAAAAGATTAACCTCGTACACATAGACCCCATCCGTAACCCCACGAAGCTAAGGGAGCTCACACAGAGGATAAAGGCCGAGAATATACAAATAAATACCGTTATATTCGAGTGCGGCGATAGAGCAAAGCACGTAGGACAGGCAGAAGTGATAGAGAAGGAGGTCCCCTTTAAATTTAAGGGTGAAGAGGCATTTACTGCCGCCATACTGAGCGTCACAGAAGAAGAGCAG
>JBHICS010000264.1:0-2584 GCA_046759685.1 Candidatus Brocadiales bacterium
GCAACCTTCCTGATTCATATATTTGGAAACTACGATTTGATGAGGCAGGGAGGCTGTATGCAGCAACAGGTCCAGAGGGCAAGATATACAGGATATCAGAAAGTGGTGATGCCAACGTATTTTTCGAATCCTCCCAGGCTCATATCCTTGATATGGTTGTGGATAGAGGAAACAACATCTATGCCTGCAGCGAACCGGATGGGCTAATCTACAAGATAACTCCTGATGGTAAGGCGTTTGTGATATACGATGCGGAAGAAAATGAGGTGCACTGTTTGGCTCTAGACAGTAAGGGAAATCTTTACGCAGGTACAGCATCTAGGGCACGCCCACAATTGCCTGTTATGCCACCGGCTCCTTCCACAGTACCCTTTCCAGAACCCTTGCCATCGAGGGAGGCTGCCCCGCCGGTAGGGGTTAATACCCTTCAGCAGGAGATCCAGCCTCCACCACAACCCCCCAGGAGGCCGAAGATAAAGCCAGCCAAAAAGCCTCCTCTTTATGGCCGTACTCCACGAATAACCAACTTTGTATATAAGATTACACCTAGTAACATTATAAAGAAGATTCTTAAGGTCCAACGAGGATTTATCTTTGCCCTCTGCGTAGATGAAGACGATAACATCTATGTGGGGACAGGCAACGAGGCTGAGCTGTATAAGATAGACAAAGATGAAAGTGTGAGCACCCTGCTCGAGGTGAAGGAGTCTCAAATCTTGTCTCTCTTGTTTATGGGGAAAAGGGGGCTGTTTTTCGGCACTGGAAACAAGGGTAGTCTTTACGCACTTTCTCAAACGTATGCCCAAAAGGGCGTCTTTAAATCATCTATTTTTGATGCAGAGATGAATTCATCCTGGGGGAATGTATCGTTAGATGCTGATATTCCCGACGGTACAAATCTTACTATTGCCGCGCGGACGGGAAATAGTGCAAAACCAGACAATACTTGGAGTGAATGGTCTGTTGAGCATAAATCGAGAGAGAAAATCGAAGCCCCCCCATCCCGTTTCATACAGTATCGTGCCAGTCTTTCTACCACATCGCCCAACACCACACCACTATTAAAGAGTGTCTCCATCGCCTACCTGCCGAATAACCAGCCACCAGAGATAATCTCCTTAACTATTGATAGGGAGAAGAGATACGACAGCCGTCGTAGACCCGCAAAACCAATAAATGAACGCCGGGCTAAGGGGAGGGCAGTGCCGAGGAAGCCTACAGATGTTAGGAGGGTGCCGGGTCCCGGCACCAAGCTTATAGAATGGCAGGCATCTGATCCTAACAGAGACAACATGAGCTTTGTGCTCTATTACAAAGGCGTTAATGAGAGGAACTGGAAATTCCTGCAAAAAGAAAAGGAAAAGCCGTCTTACCTATGGCATACTACAAGGGTTCCGGACGGAGAATATCTTATTAAACTCGTAGCTAGCGATAGACCTGACAACCCACCTGAAGTGGCCTTAAATACTGAAAAGATTGCTACACCTTTTGTTATAGATAACACGCGGCCTCGTCTAATCAATCTTTCTGTCTCAACCGTGGAGCGTAACAAGGTGTCGGTAGGAGGAGCTGTTGTAGACGAGTTGTCTGATGTGTCCAAGCTACAATATTCTGTGGACGCTGGGGACTGGGTAAGTATCTTCCCGAAAGACAGGATATTCGATGCAAGGGACGAGTCTTTCAGCTTCACTGTTGAGGGGCTTGCGCCTGGGGAACACACGATAGTGATAAACGCTACCGACAAAGAAGGTAATATTGGTAGTGGTAAAGCCCTGATAGACCTACCAGATTAAGTCTCAAATAGAGGTGGTAATACACTTCCTTCCTTCGTCAGGTGCGAAGACCTGACGCTACAAAAACCTACCTGACAGCAGACCCCAATTAGTTCCTCCACACGATGTCTAATATATCGGTGTAAGAACTTAACCTGACAGAGATTAGAGGGGCGTCAAATTAGCCCCACGAATGGTGAATTCCCCACAAGGGACGGATCACAGTACAGTAGCTATTTTACTTCTTCTGCGTTATGGGAGGCTTTTCCCTTTAGTCTTTTTTCGGAGTTACCCGGTGCCGAGGTTGGGTGCTGGAAGGTGTCTATACAACGGAGACCTAATAAACAAACTCACTTTCAGTGCTTGCCTGCGATAACAACCTATCTCATTTGACCAGAAGCAGTTGCAGATGTATCGCTGAAAAGCAGATGCTATAAAGAGGGATTAAGATTGAAAGAAGAGAGGGATTATTTCTGTCCCTATCTCTCTGGGTTGCTACTGAATTACAAAAAAAGTATAGGCACCCCGTCCAGGACAGAGTGCCTATACACTGACTTCGTTAACAGCCTTTATTATTTACCAAGTGGTTACTTCTTGCCCCTTCCGCGGGCGGCCTCTTCAAGGGCTACCAGCTTGGGCTCGGGCGGATAGCACTCAATACCATGGATTGCAAGGTCAAGACCCATCTCTTCTGCCTCGTCATGTACCCTGATACCCATGGTGTACTTCATGATAAGCCATATGAAGGCTCCGCAGGCGAATGTCCAGGCTATTACTGTAACCACACTTATAAACTGGGCAAGTAGCTGCCA
>JBHICS010000265.1:0-2567 GCA_046759685.1 Candidatus Brocadiales bacterium
TCTTCATCTCCTTGCGGGTCTTTTTATCGATTCTCCTGGGGCCCCTGGTAAGGTCCCCGAACTCGGCGGTATTACTTATAGAACGTCTCATATGTGCAAGGCCACCCTCGTAGAACAAGTCCACAATCAGCTTCATCTCGTGCATGCACTCGAAGTATGCAAGCTCCGGCTGATAACCTGCCTCCACCAATGTGTCAAAACCCGCCTTTATCAAGGCAGACACACCTCCACATAGCACTGCCTGTTCCCCAAAGAGGTCTGTCTCTGTCTCTTCGCCAAATGTGGTCACAATGACCCCTGCCCGGGTGCCACCTATACCCTTGGCGTAGGCCAGGGCAGTATCCTTCGCCTTGCCGGATGCATCCTGGTACACTGCCATCAGACACGGCACACCACCTCCCTTTTGATACTCGGTCCGCACCAACTTACCCGGTCCCTTCGGGGCAACCATTATCACATCAACGTCATCTGGTGGCACTACCTGGCGGAAGTGGATGTTGAACCCGTGTGAAAAGTTAAGGGTTTTCCCTTTAGTCAGGTATGGCCCTATCTGGGAATTGTAGACACCAACCTGGACCTCGTCTGGCAGTAATATATGTATAAGGTCGCCTGCCTTTGCCGCCTCCTCAATGCTCACGGGACTAAAGCCATGGTCTTTTGCGCGGGAGTGACTGGGTCCACCAGGACGAAGGCCTATGATGACATCAAGGCCGCTGTCCCTAAGGTTTTGGGCCTGAGCGTGACCCTGGCTGCCGTAGCCTATTATGGATGTCGTTTTACCCTTCAGGTGGTTTAGGTCTGCATCCTTATCATAGTATATCGTCGCCATGTTATTTTGCTCCCCTTGCCATAGCAATTTGGCCCGTTCTAGCTGTTTCCTTCACACCGTATGGTCGGAGGAGCTTTAGCATAGCTTCTACCTTATCCTCCGCACCCGAGAGTTCCACTATCATGTCCTTCTGCCCCACATCAACGATCTTTCCTCTAAAGATGTCCACAACCTCCAATATCTCACCCCTCTTGCCCGGTGGGACATTAATCTTTACCAACATCAGGTCTCTCTCCACGTAGGGCAGACCTGTGAGGTCACTCACCTTGACCACATCTATGACCTTGCCTAGCTGCTTCCTAACCTGTTCCAGTACGGCATCGTCCCCGTTAACGACGATAGTAAGCCTGGACAGGTTGGGGTCTTCGGTCTCCCCAACGTTGAGGCTGTCAATGTTGAAGCCCCTGCTGCTGAAGAGGCCAACGATCCTGGCCAGGACGCCTACCTTGTTTTCAACTGTCGCTGATATTGTGTGTTTCATAACTATTTGCCTTTAGGCCATGCCGCCTATCATGCGGTTAATGGCCTGACCCGCCGGAACCATAGGAAAGACGTTTTCTTCCTCTGTCACCTTGAAGTCCAGCACAACAGGCCCCTTTATAGAGAGGGCCTCCTCGATGGTGGATCTGACATCCTTCTTCTTCTCCACCAGGAATCCCTTTGCTCCGTATGCCTCTGCTATTCTAACGAAGTCAGGGTTATCGTTCAGCCTAGTCTGAGAGTATCTCTTGCTGTAAAAGAGCTCTTGCCACTGACGAACCATCCCCAGGTATCCGTTGTTCAGTATCGCCACCTTTACGGGCAGATTATAATGCACGGCGGTGGCCAATTCCTGAACATTCATCTGGAAGCTACCGTCGCCTGCTATATCAATTACCGTTTTATCAGGACAACCCAACTGCGCACCTATTGCAGCCGGGAACCCGTAACCCATAGTACCGAGCCCACCCGAGGATATGAAGCTGCGGGGCCTTGTAAAGGTATAATAGTGTGCCGCCCACATCTGGTTTTGGCCAACCTCGGTAGTGATTATGGCCTCGCCTTTGGTGGCCTCGTATATCTGTTCGACGACGTACTGGGGTTTAACGTCTTCTCCGCTGTTATCGTAGGTGAGCGGATATTTCTTCTTCCATTCGCTAATCTTGTCGAACCATTCCTTCCTTTCCACAAAGCGCACTTGTTTTATAAGCTCAACAAGGATGTTCTTCGCATCGCCAACCACAGGGATATCCACCTGGACGTTCTTACTGATAGAGGCCGGGTCTATGTCTATATGGAGGACCTTTGCGTTTGGTGCGAACTCATCAATCTTTCCAGTGACCCTATCGTCGAAGCGCGCGCCAACTGCTATAAGCAGGTCCGACTCCTGAACGGCGTGGTTTGCGTAGCCCGTGCCGTGCATTCCCAACATCCCAAGCGAAAGGGCATTGGTCTCGGGAAACCCTCCAAGGCCCATAAGTGTGGTAGTAACAGGTATATTGGCCCTTTCGGCGAGTGTAAGAAGCTCCTTAGAGCAACCCGATAGGATTATGCCGCCTCCAGTATAGAGCACAGGCCGCTGGGAGCCGTTTGTGGCCTCGGCTGCCATCTTAATCTGCCTTGGATTACCATGGTATTTGGGCTTATAGCCAGGCAGGTCTACCTCCTCTGGCACAGGGCTGTTCGAGCATTTCATGGTGATGTCAACAGGAAGGTCTATCACGACCGGACCACACCTGCCAGTGCTGGCGATGTGGAA
>JBHICS010000266.1:0-2520 GCA_046759685.1 Candidatus Brocadiales bacterium
CTGAGGAGTGCAAGGGAAGATGCAGCATCTGTGCGTGGCTCCCAGGGGCTGGGGAATATGCCGTGCAGCTCAAGCAGCTCCACGGTAGCAGGTGTGGCCCTCTTTTCGGGAAATATCTTTTTCAGAATATTAAGGCGCTCATCGGGAACTTTAACAACAGCAATATTCTGTACGGCGGCGTGGGACGGGGCATGCCCTTCCTTGTGGGGGCCTACGACGGCATCAAACACCGTTGTCTTTCCACTCTTAGGGAGGCCTATGATGCCAAGTCTCACTTTCTACCTCTCTGGCCAGGGGTAATGGGCTTAGCATATTCGGATAAAACTACCGGGTCAAGGCCCTGCTAACCCCCGCCTCGCTAAATGTGGCCATCTGCGTCAAGAGTTTTACAGAGGCTTCTACAAGACCCATGGCAAGTACCGCCCCGGTACCTTCCCCTAGACGCATTTCCAGGTCTAGTATGGGCCTTTTGCCGAGTCTCTCCAGCATGAGGCGATGACCTCTCTCCGTGGAAAGATGGGATGCTATCAAGTAGTCTTTCACCTTGGGTTCTATGTGAGAGGCCAGAAACGCACCTGCCGTGGATATGAAGCCGTCCATAATTATGGGGCGCCTGTGCCTTGCAGCTCCAAGGCACACACCTGCAATGGCACCAATCTCATATCCCCCGACCTTTGCCAGTACATCCATTGGGTCTTTGGGGTCAGGCTGATTCACGTTCAGGGCCGTCTCGACTACCTTTAGCTTGCGGGCCAGACCTGAGCCGTCAATACCCGTCCCCTGCCCGGTCACCTCTTTTACATCTGCACCACTCAAGGCAGCAAGTACAGCACTGCTGGGTGTGGTGTTTCCTATGCCCATATCCCCCACAGCAACTAGATCAACACTAAACTGAAGCTCCTCTTCAAGGGTTTCTATGCCCAGTTCTATTGACTTTACGGCCTCCTCAGGAGACATTGCCGGACCCTTCGCCATGTTCCTGGTACCGTGGCGTATCTTTTTTGTCTTCAACCCTGGGCTAGATGGCAGTTCGCCTGCTACACCGCAGTCTACAACCACCACCCTTGCGCCCGCATGTCTCGCCAAGACGTTTATGGCGGCACCACCGCTTAGAAAGTTCTTCACCATTTGTTTGGTCACTTCCGGGGGAAAGGCGCTAACACCTTCAACCACCACACCGTGGTCACCTGCCATTGTAAACACTACCTTGTCACTGATTTCTTTCTTAGGGGTTGCCCTTATCGAGGTGTAAAGGGTGGCTAGTTCCTCTAGTCGGCCCAGGCTGCCTCTTGGTATGGCCCATTGATCCATTTTCGCCCGTATATCTCCCTGTGGATCTATCTTAACCTCTTCTATGTTATTTGCGGTCTTCGCCAAAAGTCCCATATATTTTAGGAAGACAGTTCCTGGGTTCTGGGGAGGTCGCGGAGGGAACGTAGACCGAAATATTCAAGGAATTTCTTCGTGGTTCCGTATAGTAGTGGGCGTCCCAGCGATTCGTCTCGACCCACTATCTTTACCAGGCCTTTTTCTATGAGGCTTCTCAGCATCTGGCTGGACTCTACGCCCCTTATGGCCTCTATAGTAGAGCGAAGGATCGGTTGCTTGTAGGCGATTATGGATAGCGTTTCCATGGCTGCTGGCGAGAGTTTTGACTCTTGGGCTTTTTTCTCCAGCCGCGCAATCCACTGATGGTATTCCGGCCTGGAAAGCAGTAGAAAACCACCTGATATCTCTTCTATCTGGAAGGCCTTCCCCGTGCTGTCGTACTCCCTGCGCAACTCCTCGATTGTCTCGAGAACTTTTCCCTTTTCTGTGGCCATTATTTCCGTGAGTCTCTTTACAGTCAAGGGCTGGTCTGTTGCAAAGAGCAGGGCCTCAAGGATAGATCGAATCTCTTCCGGTTGTTCTTCCTTGGAGTCTTTGTCTTTAGCGGGGGGGATTGCTTCTGTGTTTTGTTCTTCTTGTGGTCGCAAGTCTTCTATTCTCACAGCTAGTTTATCCCCTCGCAGTCGGGGCCGCCGATATAAATCTTACCTTGTGACTTGCAATATCCTTGTAGCCGTCCACTACAGTGCCCTGAAAGGTCTTTATCTGGCCACTATAAAAATCTGTTATCTGGAATGCCTCTTCTGAGACCAGCTTGCCACGTCTGTCGTAGGTACTGAACATGAATTTTACAATGCCAAAGTTCCTGCCGGAGTCATTAACCATTTCACCAATGAAATGGGTCTCAAAGGTATAGCTGCCTTGATGTAGCTGGATGTTTTTGTATGCAAATCCCAGTTCAATCTTAACCCAGTCGCCTTTTTTCTTGGCCTTACGGCGAGATATGGCAACCTTTTTCCGCTCCTTCTTCTCCGCCTTTTCAGCCCTACGTTTTTTTATGATAGGCTTTCGAACCCTTTTCTCTGAAGGGGTAACCAGATGTTCGGCTGCTTGTTCGGCCTCTTCCACAGAGAATAAGGTCCCCTCTTTTGTCTTTTCTGACACCATTTTGTGTATACTAGTTTGTTCGTC
>JBHICS010000267.1:0-2510 GCA_046759685.1 Candidatus Brocadiales bacterium
AGCAGGTTCTTTCCACCGATGATATGTGGTGCATGTCATACGGATATCTTTCAACAGTGGAAGGGCTCCACACATGCATATGCATGGTATGACCCTCTATTTCAGGCCCTATATCAAAAAGGCCTCCAGGAGACTCAGGGGGAGCAGAAGGTGGTTATGGACTCATGTGTCCGCTGTCATAGCCCTGTGGGTTTCACCACTGGTGAGTGGAAGAGTGCACCTTCCACACCAGGAAGTGAGGCAAGTAAGGAAAATGTGTTCTGCGATTTTTGCCATTCCATAAAGGCAACCGCTGGCATAGGCAACGCTCCTTTTATTGTGGACCCTGGGGATGCCTCGCAGATGGACTTTGGCACCAAACGTGGCCCCTTTAAGGATTGCCCCAAGACTAACCATAATACCGAGTATTCTGAACTGCATACACGTTCGGAATTCTGTGGTTCCTGCCATGATGTCTCCCACGCTGGGAGTAGATTGGCGGTGGAACAGACTTATACGGAGTGGCGCCTGGGACCCTACAATACAGGTAACCCAGATACTACAGTGCATTGTCAGGACTGTCACATGAGGCAAAGACCAGGTGTGCCATCCACGGGTTCTACTGAGAGGCCAGATAACCCGGGGTTTGCAGCGGCGAAGCACGTAGGGGGCATAGAGAGGCCCCACATATGGACCCATTATTATGTTGGCGGTACAAGCCTCGTCCTTGGTCCGCTTGTACAGGAGCCGGAGAGGCAAAAGATGGCCGAAGACAGGCTTAAAAATGCTGCCAAGATAGAGATTGTAACACCAGCATCTGTAAAGCCTGGAGAATTGCTAAGGCTTCGTATAATAGTAGAGAATGTGGGTGCGGGTCACTACATCCCCACAGGGCTTACAGAGGTGCGTCAAGTGTGGCTGGAAGTGGTCGTAACGGATGCTAATGGAAAGAAGGTGTATCACTCTGGTTATATGGATGCAAAGGGCCATCTGGAAGAAGATACAGTTATATATCATACTATCTTTGGCAACAAAAAGGGGCAGCCCACCCATAAGATATGGGAGGCTGACCATATTATTTCCGATTACCGGATTTCCCCGAAAGGACAGCGGGTTGAGAAATATGCCGTCCTAGTTCCCGGTGACGCAAAATTACCCTTGCAAGTAAAGACAGTGCTTCACTATAGAAGTGCCCCTCAATGGCTGGCCGTGGAACTTCTCGGTGATAAGGCCCCTACTATTCCTATCGTGGATATGGCAGGGTCTGAGACTACAATTACGGGCTTGGTAAAATAACAAACCTGTTTATACGCTACAGAAGGAAGTAGCAAGGAGAAAACATTAAGCCTTACGGACTTAATCAGACCTTGTGCATGGGTTTTAGGGTTAAAGTAAGGTGTGGTGGTTATTGGGAAACACCCCCTGTTTTCGGACCCTGAGTTTTCACGAGGAGGTCTACGACCAATTTTGCCTCAAGGTTGCCAAACCTGGCCTCAGGGAGTGTATCGCGTGCTATCTCCCCCATATCTTTGACAACCTCCTCCCATCCGGCCCTGTCATGGGTCTCAAGGAGAATTCGCTCCCCAGGGTGACAGACGAGGCATTTGGTCACAAATACGCCGCCACCTTCATCCTCCTTTATAATTTCTGCCCACTCAGATAAGAAGCGTGCAATTCGCCTGGCATCCTCTTCGCTTATGTATTCAGGGTCCTCCCAGCGCATACGTTCCACTGTACCTTGCCATTCTATGGGGGTCTTGCTTATAAGCAGCATTCGGTTAACGGTGTGACAGTTAGCACAGCGATCTACAAAGAGGAATCTGTCGTCCTCATACTCCTTTCTCTCTCTGGTCGCGGCCCGAACCCGCTCCGGCCATTCGTCTACGATTTCTTTGAAGATCTGCTGGGCCTCTTCGGGACTAATCCATTCGGGGTTCTTGTCCATCATTTTTTGCACCGTTTCACGCCACTCCTCCGCAGGCTTCGGCATAATAAAGACCCGTCTTAGTGTGTGACACTTGGAACATCTTACATTGACCAGAAGGGGCTTCTTAGTGAGGTCTGCCTGTGACAGGTTTGTTGAGCCAATGAACAGACCGAAAACACCTAACAAAGCAAGAATACACACAGCCCTGCGCATAACTTTTATGCCTCCACTTCTTAAGGTGTCTTCTGCGTAAAGACGCCAACAACAGCAAATTAAACGTACCCTTGCCCGGCATGGGCTAAAACAGTAATTTCAGCTGCCGCTTTCTTATATAATCCAATTTTCTATGTTATGCAGACAGATACAAGTATTTGCGTAGGCTGTAGGTGTGTTTACTTGACGGTTGAAAGATAAAGGCAAAGACCGCAGAAGTTAGACGTTGAACGCCAAGATGGATATGGTTCCAAGTGTTTTTGGGAACACCAGGCAGGGTGTTCCACTGCTGTGCAAGGGTTTGTGGGTATACTAGAGGTGCCACAGCCCCGGGGGTATCCGATAGTGCTCAAATGAGGGCCACGAACACCACGGAGCGGACTATGGCACC
>JBHICS010000268.1:0-2508 GCA_046759685.1 Candidatus Brocadiales bacterium
CTCTGCATCATCTCGTTCGTTGACTTTTGCAAGCTCCCCTTGGGGATTCCTAAAACAAGTTTGGACATTATGCCGTCTTGTCTCCTTCTGAGATCTGGTCTATAAGTTTAGATAAGTGAACACCTTTTCCCACTGACTCATCCAGGCAGAACTCTAGCACGGGTGTGTACCGAATTTCAAATTGTTTTCCTATTTGTGACTGTATATGGCCACGCGCACGTTTGAGGGCACTGAAGGCCCTCTTCTTTTTGGCCTCATCACCGATGATGGAGACATAGACCTTTGCAGTGCGTAAATCATCAGAGGGCTCGGTCTTGGTCACGGTGACAAGGTTTATCCTCGGGTCCTTAAGCTTGTGGGAGATAACCATGCTTATCTCCCGTTTTAAGGCCTCAGCTATTCTCTCTAGCCTTCTCGTACGCACGATTCTCTATATTAACTCCAGGTTGTAATCTACAAGCTCCACTTTGGGAAATAATCTGAGGGAGTTTATAAGGTCTGACAGCACACGGTTAACGTGCTTCTTCTCGTTGCCCACCATTGCTACCGCCAATATACACTGCTTGTGGCTGTTATGGGCTCCCATTTCTGATAAGGAGACATTATATTTTTGCCTTAGCCTGTCCTTCAGGCTCTTAATAACGCGACGCTTATCCTTAAGGGAATGAGATTCCCTTATGACTATCCTGATATTTAATAGTCCAACGACCATGAAAACACAAGTATGTGGGAGAGAGACTGGGGGTTTGGTATTAGCTAAGTGTGCGGGCTACTTGCTGGATTTCAAATGCCTCTATGCTGTCGCCTACCTTTAAATCATTGAAGCCGGCAATCCTGATGCCGCACTCTAGCCCCTGACGTACTTCCTTTACGTCTTCTTTCACAATCTTAAGGGATGCGAGCTTGCCCTCGTGGATGACACTGCCGTCCCTCCGTATTCTTACGAGTGAATTTCTGGTAATCTTACCACCCCTGACAATGCAGCCTGCAATGAGGCCCAGTTTAGAAATCTTGAACACCTGTTTTATCTCGGCATTGCCCAACTCCACTTCCTTTTGCTCCGGCTCTAGCATACCCTCCATAGCTGACCTGATGTCATTGGTGACATCATAAATTACCTGGTAGAGCCTGACCTCTACACCACTTTGTTCGGCAAGACTGGACACTCCGTCTTCCGGTGCGGAATGGAACCCGATAATGATTGCGTCGGAGGCGTCGGCTAAGATGACATCTGACTCGGTTATATTCCCCACTCCACTATGAAGTACCCTGATCTTTATCTCCTCTGTAGAGAGCTCAGCTAACATATTTTCCAGGACCTCTACAGAGCCCTTTACATCCGCCTTGAGTATAACCCTAAGCTCTTTGATCTTTCCGAGTTCTATATTTGAATATAGGTTGTCCAGGGTCACGTGTTTACGCGCCAGGAGGCCTGCCTCGCGGAGGTTTTCTTGTCTCTTCTCTGCTATTTGTTTGGCCTTTTGGATGTCTTTTATAACGTAAAATTTCTCTCCGGCATTCGGTACGACAGAGAGGTCTGAGACAGCAGTAGGTTGGGAGGGTCCTGCATGATCAATGGCTCTTCCTTTGTCATCGTACATTGCACGGGCCCTTCCGTAAGCGTTACCGCAGATGAGTACGTCTCCCCGGTGGAGCGTGCCGTCTTGAACAATTACTGTCGCCACGACACCCCTGCCCTCGTGCAGTCGTGCCTCCAACACCACACCCCTGGCGGGGTTCTTAGAATTTGCCTTAAGTTCAAGGAGTTCTGCCTCAAGCAGGAGCCTCTCCAAGAGCTCATCCAGCCCCTGTTTGCTTATAGCAGATGTTTCTACAAACTGTGTCTTCCCGCCCCATTCCTCTGGCGAGAGTTCAAGCTTTGCCAACTGCTGTTTCACCCTCAAGGGGTTGGCGTCAGGTTTGTCTATCTTATTGACGGCCACGACAATAGGCACTCCAGCCGCACGCACGTGATTAATAGCCTCTTCTGTCTGCGGCATGACACCATCGTCAGCGGCCACCACCAGCACGGCAACGTCTGTAATCTGGGAGCCCCTGGCCCGCATTGCGGTAAATGCCTCATGGCCTGGTGTGTCGAGAAATATCACCGCGCGACCGTTTGTCTCCACACTGTAGGCACCTATATGTTGGGTGATACCTCCCACTTCCCCGGCCGTCACATTCGCCTTTCTTATAGCATCAAGGAGTGAGGTCTTACCATGGTCCACATGCCCCAGAAAGGTAACGATAGGTGGTCTGGGTGTTTGGTCCTCGGTCTTGCTGAGTAGCTCCTCAAACTCTTTCTCTATTGCTTCCCCGGCTTCCTCCGGCTTCTTCAGCTCTATCTCTGCACCGTATTCCATGCCCAGGAGCACTACAACATCCTCGTCAAGCGTTTGGTTCATAGTTGCACGGACGTTATGCTCCATCAAGAGCTTTGTAATGATGTAACTTGCTTTTATACCTAGTTTGCTGGATAGTTCCTTTACCGTGATACGGCGACCACCG
>JBHICS010000269.1:0-2504 GCA_046759685.1 Candidatus Brocadiales bacterium
TGAGGTTGCCCTGACACAGAAGGCCGAAAGCCTTGGGCTAGAGGCCAGGAAGCTGCCGCGTGACGTCATCGCCAACGATATCTTTGAAGAGGAAGTTGCGCCAAAACTTAATGACCCGACATTTGTGATAGACTATCCGGCCAGCCTTTGCCCGCTGACAAAGCTCTGTGAAGACGATAAGCGGTTTGCCCAGCGTTTTGAGCTCTATATAGCTGCTGTGGAGATAGCCAATTCCTATACAGAACTCAATGAGCCGTTGGAGCAGGAAAAAAGGTTCATAGAACAAATCGGTGGAAAGCTGGATTGGGGAAAGCTAGATGAGGACTTTATACTGGCGCTTAAATATGGCATGCCCCCAGCGGGTGGGCTTGGTATAGGTGTCGATAGGCTTGTAATGATACTGACGGGCTGTACTTCTATACGCGATGTGATACTCTTCCCTCTACTTCGTCCGGCCTCGAGACCACCGGGGGAGGACACCGGAGAGTAGATGGAAGAACATAAAAATGCCCTTATCTATGCAAAGGGTATAGTCAAAGACTACAAAATAGGCAAAAGTACTCTAAGGATACTTAATGGAGTTAACCTTAGTGTACTCAAGGGAGAGGTTCTCATAATACTGGGGCGGTCGGGAGCAGGTAAGAGCACGCTACTGCACATTCTCGGTTTACTCGATACGCCGACATCTGGGGAGGTGGTTTACAGGGGAGAGAATCTTAACAGACTCAGTTCAAGACAGCAGGCAGAGAGGCGAAACAGGCATTTCGGTTTTGTCTTTCAGTTCTATCATCTGCTGCCGGACTTTACGGCCCTTGAGAACGTAATGATGCCACGTCTCATCGGACAGAAGGCGCCTTCGTCTCCCAACGGTAAGACGAGCAGAGAAAAGGCGATGGAGATCCTGGATGCAGTTGGTTTAAAGCAGAGGGCGTTGCACCGGCCAGACCAGCTCTCTGGCGGTGAGAGGCAGAGAGTGGCCTTCGCCAGGGCCCTTGTAAATGAGCCTGAGGTTATGTTCTGTGATGAACCCACAGGCAATCTGGACACAAAAAACTCAAGAGAAATTCAGGACCTAATCCTGAAACTGAATGCCTTAAAAAACAAGACCTTTATTATAGTGACACATGATGAGAACTTCGCTAAACTGGGAAAAAGGCAGGTAAGAATAATAGACGGAAGGATAATGGACTAGTTGCTAATAGTCCCTCAGAAAGGAGAGGGTTAAATGTCTCTTAAGGTATTTATAAATGGTGAAATTCTACCGCAGGAGGAGGCGAAGGTATCCGTCTTCGACCACGGCCTCCTCTATGGAGACGGCGTCTTTGAGGGGCTGCGTGCCTACAACGGGCGGGTGTTCAAGTTAACCGAACACCTTGAGAGGCTCTTTGAATCGGCAAGGGCCATATTCCTAGAAATTCCCATGACCTTAGAAGAGATAAAGGAGGCAATATTCAGCACCTTAAGGGCCAACAATATGAAGGATTCTTATATCCGGTTGGTGGTCACAAGGGGAGTGGGAAAGCTGGGACTAGAACCCGGAAAGTGCAGTAACCCACAAGTAATCATCATAACAGACACCATACAGCTCTACCCGCCAAAGCTGTACGAGAAGGGCATCGAACTCATGACCGTAGCCACCGTGCGTAACCACCCAGAGTCTATTAACCCCAGAATAAAGTGCCTTAACTACATGAATAACATCCTGGCAAAGATGGAGAGCATCAACGCCGGTGCGACAGAGGCCATCATGCTGAATAAGGATGGGTTCGTGGCGGAATGTACTGGCCAAAATATTTTCATGGTTAAGGGACAGGAGCTTTATACGCCCCATCCAAATTCTGGAATTCTGAAGGGCATAACCAGGGATACTGTCATCGACCTTGCAAAAAAGGATGGCCTAAAGGTACGAGAAGATTTTCTTACCAGATATGACCTCTACATAGCAGAGGAGTGCTTCCTTACCGGGACGGCAGCACAGATCGTACCGGTGGTCAAGATAGACGGCCGTACAGTAGGAAATGGAAAGCCGGGTCGAATTACCCAGGGACTGCTGAAGAAGTATAGGGAGCTTTTAACCAATCCAGAGGTTACCGAGGCTGCAGCGTCCTTGGAGCCAGGATATTCAAGATCATAAGACTCACACCAATACATATTAACACGTCGGCCAAATTAAATGTCGGCCAGTGTCTTGCGCCAATATGAAGGTCAATAAAATCCCTCACATAGTGATAAGATATCCTGTCTATTAAGTTACCTACCGCCCCTGCAAGTACGCTCCCCATGGCGATGGTGGTGATGAGGTCTTTACCCTCAGATCTGACATAAACCCAAAGGATTACAAACACCGCCAATAGGGACAGGACTATGAATAATATATTCGCCCCCTGAAATACCCCAAAGACTCCGCCCTCGTTTCTACTAAGGGCTAAGTTCAGGAAAAAGGTGAGCTTAACTACATTTTCAGGGCCGGGGGAGTCGGTTAGATACTTAAAAGCGGCCCATTT
>JBHICS010000270.1:0-2495 GCA_046759685.1 Candidatus Brocadiales bacterium
GATATTATTACGATACACCTCAGGGAAGACCGCAGGCATATACAAGATAGAGACTTACGGCTGATTAAACAGGTAGTATTTACAAAGTTAAACCTGGAAATGTCTGTGGCCCCAGAGGTAGTGGAAATAGCCCTGGCCGAGCAGCCAGCGCAGGTAACCTTTGTACCTGAAAAGAGACAAGAGGTTACCACCGAGGGCGGCCTTGACGTGGTTTCTCAGAGAAAGGTTCTTGCCCCGCTGATTAAGCGGTTCAAAGAACAGGACATAACGGTGAGTCTCTTTATTGATCCAGAGAGGGCACAGATAAAGGCTGCCAAGGAGGTAGGGGCAGAATTTGTAGAACTCCATACGGGCGCTTATGCGAATGCAACTGCTGAGACCCAGCAGCGGGATATGCTGGAAAAACTTAATCAGGGGTCTAAATTCTCTAGAGAGGTGGGTCTGAGAGTAAATGCCGGTCACGGCCTTACTTATAAGAATGTTGGACCTATTGTAGAGGAACTGGAGGCCGAGGAACTGCACATAGGTCACAGCATCGTCTCAAGGGCCGTGTTCGTGGGCATCAAGAAGGCGGTTGAGGAGATGAAGGAGCTGATCTACAAACATAGCTTACTGGCAAAGGCCGGCAGGCAGCTGTAGCGTGCTCCGCCTCTGGCGTGACAGACCTGCATATGGCACGGCTCGCACGCTACACAAATAGTATTTGACGACGATAGGAGAACACTGATGTTTAGCGGCTCGATAGTGGCGTTGGTTACGCCCTTTAAAGACGGTGAGGTAGACCTGAAGAAGCTAGGTGAGCTAATTGAATTCCATGTGCAAGAAGGCACGAATGCTATCTCTCCATGCGGTACGACGGGAGAATCTCCCACCCTCTCCCACGAGGAACACGAAAAGGTAATCTCTGAAGTAGTACAAAGGGTTCGGGGCCGCATACCGGTAATAGCTGGTACAGGTTCTAATAATACCCGTGAGGCGTTGAAACTAACCAAGTATGCACGCAAGGCCGGTGCAAACGGTGCGCTCGTCATTACACCGTACTACAATAAACCCACACAAGAGGGTATTTACAGGCATTTCAAGACCCTGGCAGAAGGGGCGGATATACCAATAGTTCTCTATAACGTGCCGTCCAGGACTGGGGTAAGTATCTCACCAGAAACCGTTGCCAGACTTGCCGAACTCAAGAACATTGTGGCAATAAAGGAGGCTAGTGGAAGCCTCGACCAGGTGAGTGCAATCCTGGGGCTATGTGACATAACTGTGCTTTCTGGGGATGATTCCCTCACCCTCCCTACCCTTTCTATAGGTGGTAAGGGAGTGGTATCTGTAGTGGCCAATGTCGTCCCCAGGGAGACGAGTACCATGGTAGGCAGCTTCCTTAAGGGGGAACTAGAGATGGCTAGAGAGATTCACCGCAGGCTCTACCCACTGACAAAGGCCATGTTTATAGAGACCAACCCAATTCCTGTAAAGACAGCCATGCGGATATTAGGAAGACTTAACGGAGAGATGAGATTGCCCCTTTGTGAGATGACCGAGACCCATGAGCGGCAGTTAACCGAGGCGCTCAATGATTATGGTCTCCTTTAGGAGATAGAGAGAGTTCTGAAAAAGTCGTTCGAATACCCTGTGTCATTCTGAGCGAAGCGAAGAATCTCTCAGCCGAGATTCTTCGTTGCCTTCAGCAACTCAGAACGACATCATGACTTTTCCAGGGGGTCTCATAAATCGTATGTTGGATCGTGAGAAGATAATGAAGGCCATGCACCTTTTTTTGGAAGGCATAGGTGAGGACCCTAAACGCTCTGGTCTGAGGGATACCCCGGAGAGGGTGGCCGACATGTGTGAGGAGATATTTGCCGGCCTAGGGGTGGATGCGGGCAAGGAGATTAAGGTTTTAAAGGCCACAGGTCACGACGAAATCGTGCTCCTAAAAGACCTGCCTTTTTATTCCGTTTGTGAGCATCATGTCTTGCCCTTTATAGGCACGGCCCATGTAGCTTATATTCCCCAGGGGGGTCGGATCACAGGCATAAGCAAACTTGCCCGCGTGGTAGAACTCCATGCCAAGAGGTTACAGGTCCAGGAACGGCTCACTACTGACGTTGCCGACAGCATTATGAACGCCCTCCGGCCCAAAGGGGTGTTGGTGGTGATCCAGGCAGAACACCTATGTATGACCATGCGGGGAGTGAAGAAACCCGGTTCAAAGGTTCTGACCTCCGTTGTTAGAGGCATCTTCAGAGAGAATCCTGCCACCAGAGCCGAAGCCATGTCCTTAATACAGGCGGTTGGGTAATGTGTCCTAGTCTTAAAAGAGGATGCACAATTCGATATTTCCACTGAGTTACGCCTAAGTCGAATGGTATATGCATCCCTAGTACAAACCAGACTTCACAGATTGTTATCAAATAAGGAGAAGTGATAATGATTAGAAAGGTGGTATTATGCCTCTTTCTTTTGGCGGTTCTGTCTCTTGTGCGCGTGGCCCG
>JBHICS010000271.1:0-2494 GCA_046759685.1 Candidatus Brocadiales bacterium
GACGGTCTTATCTATAACGCCAGACTCCTTCATCTCAAGCCAGAGGTCGTTTCCCTCCCTGGTCCTCTCACCTACACCGGCAAAGGTAGAAAACCCGCCATGCTCGGTGGCAATGCTCCTTATGAGCTCCATGATGAGCACGGTCTTGCCTACCCCTGCACCGCCAAACATACCGACCTTCCCACCGCGGGCAAAAGGCGCAAGAAGGTCTACAACCTTTAGTCCAGTCTCAAACACGGTGGTTGTTGTCTCCCTCTCGTCGAAAGACGGTGGCATTCGGTGTATGGAATACTTCTCCTCGGCTTTTACCTCGCCAATGTTATCGATGGGCTCTCCTAAAAGGTTGAATATCCTGCCGAGGGTGGCTTTGCCCACAGGCACACTTATGGGTGCTCCAGTATCCTCCGCCTTCATACCTCTAACAAGTCCGTCGGTTGATGCCAGTGCGACACACCTGACAGTGTCATTACCTACATGCTGGGCCACCTCCGATGTAAGGTCTATTCCCTTTTCGGCATCTTTAATCTTTATGGCATTATGTATGGCTGGCAGATTATTTGGGTCAAATCTTATATCCACCACAGGGCCTATAATTTGCTCAACAGTTCCTATATTCAACTCTCTTAGCCTCCTCCTTGGGATATTGACTTACAAAATCGAAACTCCACAAATCTTGTCTTAATTTATATTCTATTTACGCTCAAGGGCTTCGGCTCCAGAGACAATCTCAAGAAGCTCCTTGGTAATGGCCTCTTGCCTGGCCCTGTTATAAGAGCGCACAAGCTCGCTTATCACCTCTTCCGCATTCTCAGAGGCAGAAATCATTGCGACCCTCCTCGCTGCAAACTCTGATGCCAGTGACTCCCATAGGGCGCAGCGGATAGACGACTCTACGTATCTTGGGAAAAGCTTTGAGAATATCTCCTCCGCCGACGGCTCGAATATGTAGTCGGTTTGTGATGCGAGCTTTATCTCTTCTTCTGTGGCCATCGTTTCTACGGGAAGAAGTTTTATACCCGTAGGCTGGCCACGCATTATTGTGACGAATTTGGTGAAGAATAACTGCACCTGGTCGCATGCGCCAGACTCGAAGTCTGCAATAAACTGCCCCGCAAACTCCATTATACGCTCTTCTCCAAGTTTCTCCACATCGTCTGGGATATTCTGTTCTATATTGTACTTCCTTCTGGCAAAGAAGATCTTGGCCTTTTTACCGACAAGTATGAGCCTTATATCCTTGTCAGAATTCTGCCTTATGAATCTCAACGTATGCTGGATGATGTTGGTGTTGTATGCGCCGCATAGTCCTTTGTCAGATGTAACCAGCAGTACCTTTATTACCTTGATGTCTCTAGGCTTAAGCAGCGGATGTGTCTTTCCAACAGTGGTGGTTGCAAGGTATTTCAGAAGGCTGGTCATCTTTTCATTGTATGGTCTTGCGGCAATGATACGCGCCTCGGCCTTTCTCAGCCTGCTTGCAGCTACCATCTCCATGGCGCGAGTTATTTGCTGGATGTTGGTAACGCCGCGTATCCGTTGTTTTATTTCCCGTGTGCTAAGCATCCCTTACTTTCCTTCGGCAAACAGCTTCTTAAATTCTTCGACTGCCTTGGTCAGCCTGTGGGCAATGTCTTCGTCTATCTTCTTCTTTTCCTTTATCTCTTCTCCCACTGCGGGATACTTTTCAGCCATGAATTTGTGGAATTTGCCTTCAAATTCCCTGACCTTGTCCACGGGCACGTCGCTCAGATAGCCGTTGACCCCAACGAAGATAATCATTATCTGTCTCTCTACAGGAACAGGTTGGTACTGCGGCTGCTTTAGTACCTCTACCAGGCGCTCTCCTATTGAGAGCTGATCTTGTGTGGCCTTGTCAAGCTCAGAGCCGAACTGGGCAAAAGCCGCCAATTCACGGTACTGTGCCATTGTAAGCCTGAGCATACCTGCAACCTTTTTCATGGCCGGTATCTGTGCGTTGCCGCCTACCCTGGACACTGAAAGCCCCACGTGAATGGCCGGTCGAACGCCGGCATTAAACAGGTCACTTTCCAGGTATATCTGCCCGTCGGTGATGGAGATTACATTTGTAGGAATGTACGCAGAGTAGTCACCCGCCTGTGTCTCTACTACGGGAAGGGCAGTAAGTGAGCCACCGCCAAGTTCATCATTTAGCTTGGCTGCCCGCTCGAGTAACCGGGAATGGAGGTTAAAGATGTCGCCGGGGAACGCCTCACGGCCGGGTGGACGTCTTAGGAGTAGTGATACCTGGCGATAGGCCAGGGCGTGTTTGTAGAGGTCATCGTACATCACCAGGGCATGCTTGCCATTATCCCTAAAATACTCTCCCATGGCGCACCCTGCGTATGGTGCAATATACTGCAGTGGTGCGGGGTCACTGGCAGATGCCACCACCACCGTGGTGTACTCCATGGCCTTGTGCTCTTCAAGCGTCTTAATCAAATCCAAGATTGTGGACATCTTTTGGCCAATAGCC
>JBHICS010000272.1:0-2458 GCA_046759685.1 Candidatus Brocadiales bacterium
GGAGCCCATCTTAAGACTCGACCGCTCTACTGCATCAGAGGCTAGTATGCCCGGCCCCCCGGCGTTAGTAAACAAGGCCACCGACGGCCCAAGAGGTGCCTCCTGCAGGCTAAATGCCTCTGCAAAAACAAAGAGCTCCTGCAAGGTATCAGCCCTCAGGACGCCGCATTGATGAAACGCCGCATCAAAGGCATTCTCAGAACCTGCCAAACTGCCAGTATGCGAAGATACGGCCCTTGCCCCGGCCTCAGAGCCGCCAGACTTTATGAGAATGACGGGCTTCTTCTTTGTAACACGAGAAGCAACATCCATAAAGGCACGCCCGTCTTTTATACCCTCGATATAACCGACAATGACGCGCGTCTCGGGGTCGTCCTCAAGGGCCTCCAACAAGTCCACCTCGTTTATGTCCATATTATTACCCATGCTGATGAATTTTGAGAACCCTATGTGCTCCGCCTGGGCCCAATCAAGGATGGCAGCACAGACTGCCCCTGACTGGGAAAAGAAGGCTATGTCACCGCTTGGGGGAGGGTTTGCAGAAAAGGTCGTGTTAAGCCCGTGGCGTGTATTTATTACACCAAAGCAGTTGGGGCCTATTGCCCTGATGTTGTGCCTGCGTATCCTCTCAAGAAGCTGTCTCTCTCTGACTGCGCCCTCACTGCCACTCTCCTTGAAACCGGCGGTTATAATCACCGCTGAATCAATGCCCTTCTGCGCACACTCATCTATCGCCTCAAAGGTGAGGGCTGCAGGAAGGACAAGGACGGCCAACTCTATACCATCCTCCACCACCTTCACACTGGGATAGGCCTTGTAACCAAGGACATAATCGGCATTAGGATTGATGGGATATACCTTGCCGGAAAAGCCGTAATCGATTATGTTCTTCAGGATATTGTATCCAACCTTGTGTTCTTCCCGGGCGGCACCGATAACTGCTATGGATTTAGGTCTGAAGAAATGTTCTAACATAGCGTTTGGATGCGGAGCGTCGGTCCGTGCAATACTAGAGTTCCTTGACCTCTATTTGTCCCAGGATATCTTCTACATCTGCCCTGCGACATAGCCCAGACCCTGCACACATAATAGCACCAGTACCCGCAGCAGTTGCGACAACGGCTGCCTCTCTGAGTGACTTCCCCTTGGCCAGACTGAAGACCAACCCACCAACAGTAGAATCTCCTGCACCAATGGTGCTTATCACTTTCACATCTGGAGTCTTGCAGTGTAGACTTATATCTCCGCTCACCACAATCAAACCCCTTGGCCCCATTGTAACAACCACAACCTCAATGCCTCTCTTGTTGAGTCCCTTTGCCTCTGCCACAATATCCCCAATACCTTTCAAATCTTTGCCTACAAGTCTGCTTAATTCGTGAACATTAGGCTTTATCAGGAAGGGTTCCTCTTCTATACCCAGGCGAAGGGGCTCATCATCGGCGTCGAGAACCGCCTTTCCACCCTGTTCCTTAACCACCTTTATTAGCTGCGCATAGATATTGGGTGTAATGCCCCTGGGCAGGCTCCCACTCATCACTACAAAACTAGGCGGGGGACTAAGGCTTGAGAGTTTGTTATAAATAGCCGCCACATCCTGGGGACTCACCTGCGGTCCCGGGGCGCTAAAGAGCATCTGCCGGCTGGAGGTCTCATCACTTATGACAATATTCGTCCGTGTTTCGTCGGCTATCTTTATAAAATCACAAGTGATGCCCTCGTTTATTAGGCGCCCCTGTAGCTCAAGCCCATCGAAGCCTCCAACAAAGCCGAGGGCGACGCTGTGGCCGCCTAACTCCTTTATCGCCCTTGAGACGTCTATGCCCTTACCGCCTGCATATCTTATCTCATGCGTAATGCGATTCAGGTCGTCAAACTTTACGCCCCTGACGGTCAGCGTCCTGTCTAGCGCAGGGTTAAGGGTTAGAGTATAAATCATGCGCCCTTGAGCCTGGAGATAATTGCCTTGAGAAAATCAGGAAGGTCGGAGGGGCAGCGGGAGCTTATCATATTGCCGTCCACTACCACTACCTTATCTTCATAAGTGGCCCCGGCGTTCACGAGGTCGTCCTTTATGGCGTAGAAACACGTCATCTTCTTGCCCTTCACCACACCGGCTGATATCGGCACCCAGGCGCCGTGGCATATGGGCGCAACCACCCTGCCAGCCTCACCCATGGCCTTTACCACCTTCAGTACGCTCTCATGTCGCCTCAACTTGTCCGGGGCGTACCCACCAGGGATGATTACGGCGTCAAATTCTTCCCAGTTTATCTCATCCACACGGCGGTCCGCCTCCATGGGATACCAGTGCTTGCCGTGATAGACCCTTTTTTCCACACCGGCCACCACTACCTCTGCCCCGGCCTCCAGGAGCCTAAGCTTGGGATACCACCCTTCCAAATCCTCATAATCATCGTCCACCAAGATAAGGGCCCTTTTGCCCTCTAATAATGCC
>JBHICS010000273.1:0-2456 GCA_046759685.1 Candidatus Brocadiales bacterium
CCCTGGGTATACGGGTGCAGTTTATCCGCAAAAAGTCTGCGGACGTCTGTGTATTCCAAAATCCTCCCGGCATACATGACCGCTACATAATCCGCTACCTCTGCCACGATACCCAGGTCGTGCGTAATGAGTAAAACGGCCATGCCCGATTCCTGCTGCAATTTTCTGAGGAGCGCAAGTATCTGGGCCTGGATGGTGACGTCTAGTGCCGTGGTGGGCTCATCTGCTATTAATAAAGAAGGACCACAGGCAAGCGCCATGGCAATCATCACCCTCTGCCTCATCCCGCCCGATAGCTCATGGGGGAAGCTTGAGAACTTTTGCACCGGGTCGGGCATCCCCACCCTTGCAAACATCTCAACAACCTTCTCCCTTGCATCTTTCTTGCGCATGGGGGAGTGCAGAAGGATGGTCTCCATGACCTGCGAGCCAACGGTCTTGAGCGGGTTCAGTGAGCTCATAGGCTCCTGGAATATCATTGATATCTCACCACCGCGGATACGGCGCATCTTCCTTTCCGGCAGCGTAAGGAGGTCTTCTTTGCCCTTAAAGTGGATCTCCCCGCCGACTATTCGGCCTGGCGGTCTTGGGATGAGGCGGAGTATGGAGAGTCCCGTGGCGCTCTTGCCGCACCCGCTCTCACCCACCAGCGCAAGCGTGCCGCCACTATGGATATCGAGGCTAATGCCATCGACCGCCCTTACAATCTCAGGGCGGATAATAAAATAGGTCTTTAGGTCTTTAACCCTTAGTAGAGGTCTGGTCATACAGCGCTTTTCTCTTTAAAAGCAGTATTTAATCTGATGGGTGCCCCATTTATGGGGCTTTGGTAGACAACGACCTTCATGGCCCCTGAGTAAATCAGGGGTGAATCAACGAAATAAATCTCGTTGGCTACCAGATAAACCAAACAATTATAATAAAGCACTTTTGGCACGTATTAAGGGTGCAAAGCCCACCCCATTTTTATTCTGGTATGTATGTAGGGACAGTCCGCCTCAGGCGGATGGCTGTCCGCGGACAGGGACGAGCCCTGTCCCTACGGAAAATGGCGTGGTAGCCTATCTCTTATAATTCCACTCCCTTCGCGTGTACTTGTCTGCCCTCAGCCTTGTCGCCAGGGCATTTTCTTCCTCGGTAAGCGCCCCATCAAGGAACTTCGCACCGGTTACGCCCTTTACCGCATCTATCATAGCATCTCTTAATTCCTGTGCCACCAAACCGTCCGTAAGGGTAATATACCCCTGCAGTAGCGTGACACCCTGAAAACGCCTTGCCGCATAACCTGCCACCTTTTCCCCCTGGTACACAACATCGTAAGGGCAAAGACTTGTTACACATAGGTTGGAACCTCTAGCCGTGACAGGCCCCTTGGGACCGTTCCATATCGTTGAAGACACATCCAGGTGGCGCAGGGCCTCCACGACACAACGTCCCATCAGAGAATAGAGGTCCGTAATCTTCGTAGAAGGCATGCGCTGTCCGTCTTTTAGTATGAGCGAGAAGCTAGGGCCACCATCGTGAACGACCGCCGTGCCACCCGTGGGCCTGCGGACTATATCAAAATTTCTATTTGAATCCTTTAGCCCAATATCATCTGCTAAGCTCCCTAGAAAAGTATCCCGGCACCGTGTTGTCATTCTGAGCGAAGCGAAGAATCTAGGAGGATGTGAGATTCTTCGTCCGCCAGAGGCGGACTCAGAATGACATCCAGGGTCTTTGCAGAGCTCTTTTACTATATCGGAAATCTTCTGGAAATAGCCTATAGAGATCGAGTTAGGACTCCACGTATAGATACGAAGCGTGAGCGCAGAACCATTCTCAGAACCCACCATGGTCCTTGCGATGGCCTCATCCACGGCCATATTAGTAAACGCATCCTGTCCGTCTGAGGCAGATATAACCCGCCAATCCCTACTGTAATTCATATCCACGAAACCTTAACAAATGGTGTGATATCTTAGAATTTAGTCCTGCCCCATCTGGTCAGAATACCATCCTCAAAGAACAAATAAGTACCACCATAAGGAATATAATGCCATATCTCTATAACCACTTCATCATAGTCGCGTGTGGTTTTATCCCAGGGAGCTCCCCACGATGCTACAACTTCCTCTTGTGCCATTCCTATAATTATTTCTCCATTTAAAATCGCTTCTCTTATACGTTCGGATAATTCGGGATGTTTATCTATATAATCTCGTCTTACCTGTTCTTGTGTCTGAACACACCCATTTACAAAGATGACAAGAAATATTAATTTGAGAGGTAGGTTCTTCATAATAATTTACCTCTACTCAAACCTCCACCTGAGGTCTGGTTTTCTGGCGGCCTTGACCTCGTCAAGCCTGCCTACCGGGGTGTTGTGTGGTGCGCCTTTTACCAGCTCCGGGTCTTTTTCGGCCTCCTCGGCAATCATTATCAGGGCGTCCGCAAAGGCATCGAGAGTCTCTCTG
>JBHICS010000274.1:0-2451 GCA_046759685.1 Candidatus Brocadiales bacterium
TCATGAATGTGTATAGTAGTGGAGGCGTATTTCTTTTCTGCAATGTCAAATATCAGCCTCTCTGATTTATCAAGTAGTGAATCGATGTCCTCCCTATTCTCGTAGGCATCTTTCTGTATCTTTACAGTTACTTCTACAAGGCCCCTCTTTATTGAATTGTCTCGTATAAGGCGGGCATAGTACTCTGCGTTCGCTACTGCAGGTACAGACTCCTCCAGCTCCAGCAAATAGTCCCGCCCGCCGACCTTCTCCAAGAGCCCCCGTCCTTCAAGCTCATCCTTCTGGTTGACTAGGTCCACAGCCTGTCGCTCGTCGTAAAGTTCTACAATGACTTGAAATAGCTCTTGGTGGGCAGTCCTATAAAAACTGTCTTTTGAAAGGTATTGCAGGGCCGCGTCTATAACAGTGTTGTCAAGGAGCATGGCCCCCAGGAGGCTGGCCTCGGCCTCGAGACTTTGGGGCGGCATCCTTTCTAAAGTTTGCACTGCCATAGGTCTCCCCCTTCCCTATTTATTAAAACTTCTTATCCCCTACGTACCCTATTCTTCCCTCACCACAAAGAGTTTAACCTGAGTCTTTATTCCAGGATAAAGATCAAGGGGCACATCGTAAGTACCACAATCCTTTATGTGTTCTGCCAGGCGCACGTAGTGTTCGTCTACAGGATAGCCCCTACGTGTGAGTTCTTTAGCAATATTGGCAGGAGTAACAGAACCAAAAAGACGGCCCTCCTCGTTTGCCTTCACGGCAATACTGAACTCAAACCCTGACAGCTCACCCGCCAGTTTGCTAAGCCCTTCTCTAGCAAGTTTCTCCTTTACCGCCTCTTTCTTTTTCCTTATCTCCACTTCCTTAGCATTCGCAGGGGTTACCGTAGTGGCAAGACCCTTGGGGAAAAGAAAGTTCCTGGCATACCCATCCGCCACAGCCACCACATCGCCTATAGCTCCCAGTTTGTCCACATTCTTTCTAAGCAGCACCTTCATAAGAATATCCCTCAAAAGGCTAACCCACGTAAGGAAGTAGGGCCAGGTACCGTGCCCTCTTTACTGCACTTTTGACCGAGCGCTGATGCGTAGCACAGGTTCCTGTTCGTTTACGCGAAAGCACTTTTCCTTGCGCAGCTACAAGTTTCTGGATGTTGGACAGGTCTTTATAGTCTACATCGTCCATCTTCATCCTGCAAAAACGACACTTCTTTGAGTAGACATACTTCCTCTTAAGTACTTTTGTTCTTTCTCTTGCCATCTAAAAAGGTATCTCCTCTTCACTAATGTCCTCACTTACGCTTTTTGTCGAGGAGCCCCTGTCTCCTCGAACTGAATCGGAAGACCCGCTTCTCTTCTTGGTCTGCCCAATAAACTGAAAGTCATCGGCCACCACCCTCAAGGCATTCCGCTTTTGGCCTTCTTGGGTCTCCCACTGACTAAACTGAAGACGGCCTTCTATAAATATTGGATTACCCTTGGAAAAGTACTCACTGATAATCTCGGCCCTCTTCCCAAACATACTTATATCCACGAAACACACATCCTCTCTCTGTTCTCCGTTAGAGCTAGTCCAGTTCCTCGATATAGCCATGCCAAAATTAGTTACCGCTATACCACCCTGTGTATAGCGAAGCTCAGGGTCTCTGGTCAAATTGCCCATCAGAAACACTTTGTTGAGACTGGCCATGACTTGTCTCCTTAGAAATCATTCTTTAACACCTGCACCGTTAGTTGCTGCCTCCTCGGTCTTACTTGTAGACTCCTCCCCGGCGGGTAACGGCCCCTCAGCAGGGCCTTCAGCAGCCGGCTCCGGCCTTTTATCAACCTTCAGAACCAAACACCTTAAAACGGGAGCCGACAGCTGGCAGTCCCGCCTTATCTCGGTAATCGCGGTGGTAGGTGCATCGAAATATACTAACATGTAGGTCCCTCTTTTGTGCCCGTTCACGTGGTATGCAAGCTTTCGCTCTGCCCACTTCTCTGTGTTAAGTACCTGGGCACCCCTCTTCTTCAAGATATCGTGAACATGCCCTACCGCCCTATCCCAATCACTGGCCGCCGTATTGTCTATCAAAAACATCCCTTCATAAGTACTCAAGCCTTAAGCACCTCCTTACACGAACCGCATCATTTTAACTCTACGCAGACACACGCCACGCAGGGCAGATCTACTGTTATCAAAGGAACTAATTGTACTTCTTCATACACGCCTCTATACCGTCGCGTGCCCATTCAATAACGGCTTCACAGGCCGTTTCCAACACCCCCCCAATTACATCCTCGTCCTCTTTTGCAAACGGCGTTAGTACATATTCCCTTGCCTCGCCGTGCTGCGGAAGCCCAACGCCTATCCTCAACCGGGGGAACTCGGTGCTGCCCAGGCTTGCAATAATAGACTCTAAGCCCTTGTGTCCACCACTGGAGCCCCTCCTTCTTATCCTAAGCCTACCCAAAGGCAGAT
>JBHICS010000275.1:0-2444 GCA_046759685.1 Candidatus Brocadiales bacterium
CGGGCAAACCGGCGGGATGCGGCCCGGCAAACTCCTCGACGGTCACGAAATCAAAACAACATAAGACCCTGACGGAATCTCTCTCTAAATAAATCTCTGCACTCACCCGAGGGATCGCTATCCATGGTCTACGACACTGAGACTCAAGCATTTGCGTAGGGACAGGTTTTTAAACCTGTCCGCAATCGGACAGACCTAAAGGTCTGTCTCTACGGATACTGCTATGCAATAATAAGGAATTAACTACCCATGGCCTATGATACTACAAGTACCGTACCCAGCACGGTTTCCGCGTTAAAGATCACACTTCGAGAGAGGGGAATTGTCCCCAAAAAGAGGCTGGGGCAAAATTTTCTTATAGACCAGAACATTCTCAGGCTTATAGTTAAAACGGCGGGGATTTGTAAAAGCGATATAGTTTTGGAGATAGGCACAGGGGCTGGTTCCTTGACAAAGCTCCTTGGAGAGAATGCCCATAAGGTCTTAAGTGTTGAGATAGACAAGGGGCTGTTCAATCTATCGAGGGATGTCCTGACTCCATACGACAACATCCATGTTGCAAATATGGACGTTCTCAGGTCCAAGACGGTCATAGAGCCTCGTGTAGAAGGGCTTCTCAGGGGATGGCTTGAGAGCGATAGGGGGCTGGTGCTGAAGGTAGTATCAAACCTTCCATACTCCATAAGCACCCCGGCGATAATTTCCCTCCTGGAGGGAGGGCTGCCGGTGGAACTGATGGTACTCACACTGCAGAAAGAAATAGTGGGTAGGCTAGTGGCAAGGCCCGGGACAAAGGAATACGGTGTGCTATCCGTTATAGCCCAGCTATTTTCCGAAATTCATATAATACGGACCCTCCCTGTCGAGGTCTTCTGGCCGACACCCCAGGTTGAATCGGCCATCGTGAGGCTTGATGTGGACAAGGAAAAGGCCCGTAGAGTCGTGCCTAACCACGAATTGTTCAGTACAATAGTAAGGGCCGTGTTTCAATCAAGGCGGAAGACACTCCTTAACAGTCTTCTTATGCTAAATCTGCCTTTTCTTATTGCGGACAAGAACAGGGGCAAGGAGGCCCTGCTGGAGGTCTTTAACAGGCTTGGCATCGAACCGCATCTAAGAGGAGAGGCATTGGATTTGGAAGGGTTTATAGCCCTAAACAGGCAAATAAGTACTTTAATTAAGGGGAAAAGAAATGGTTGAGGTAAAGGAAACCGAACTCCCAGCAATAGGTAAGAAATTTACGATAGAAACCGAGTCGGGCGAGACTGTGGTAATTGTGGTGCGCCTGAACGGAGAGAGGGAAGTCTATCGTTTTACCGAAGACAAGGAGATACCTATCTCAGAGACAACCTTCACAGAGGAAGAGGCCCGCACAATAGGCTCTATAATGGCCGGGTCGTACTTCCAGCCCGTGCAGGAGACGGCCGTCCAGCTGTTAATGAAGGAGATGGCCATGGAGTGGGTAAAGGTAGAGAGCGGGTCTATACTGGAAAACAAGACTATCGGGGAGCTGGGCCTAAGAAAGAAAACCGGTGTCTCCATAATCTCCATCTTGAGGAAAGGTAAGGTAATCCCCAGCCCGCTGCCTATGGAGAGGATGTACGAGGGTGACACCATCATAGCGGTCGGCAGTAATGAGCAGATGAAGGCGTTCCTCGCCCTGGTTGAGAAGCCAATAGAGAAGACCTCAAAGAAGTCCCAAGAAAAGTCCAAGGATCAGTAAATGGAAGTGCACACCATCATCTTTGATATAGGAGTTATCTGTTTTATCCTCTTTCTCAGCGGCCTGCTTGCAAGAAAGATGCGTCTTTCGCTCATCCCCCTTTATATCCTGACTGGCCTTTTTATTGGCAGGTTTATGGAGAGAACAGTGGTCACAGATTTCTTGTCGGAGATTGGGATAATCCTCCTGCTTTTCCTAATAGGGCTTGAGTTCTCTTTCGGGGGGCTTCTAAGAAACAGACAGAGGCTTTTGACCGCCGGGCTCTATGATTTGGCATTTAACCTGCCTGTCGGACTGATAGCAGGGCTGGCCCTCGGGTGGGACATTATTACATCACTCTTTCTTTCGGGCATCATATACATAAGCAGTTCCGCAATAATATGCAAGAGTATCGTAGAGCTTAAGAGGTCGGCATATCCTGAGACGGAGTGCCTGCTGGGCATTCTGGTATTTGAAGATATTTTCATTGCCATATACCTTGCGGTTCTCTCAGGTATTATAACGGTGGGCAAGTTGGAGATGGTTCCCCTCAGCTTCGCCATATTCAAGGCCCTGGGATTTTGCGGGGGTCTCATGCTTATAGGGAAGTTACTAAAAAAGTATCTCGAGGAGATATTAGATGTGGAGTCTACGGAGCTATTTGTACTCCTTATGTTCTCTATCATAATCCTTACTGCGTCTGCAGCCAGGATGTTGGGCCTATCTGATGCCATAGGCGCAT
>JBHICS010000276.1:0-2441 GCA_046759685.1 Candidatus Brocadiales bacterium
GGTTATAGCCAGGGCTATCTCCTCACCAGCCCCTTCTCCTTGGACCCTTACAGGGTAGACAATGATCTCTATTTGCGGCGACCTTGTGTGTACAATTTGTACCATGTCCCTTATTGCAGCGCCACTTAGAGAGCTCACAATGGCCACCCGCTGGGGCAGGAAGGGTACAGACCTCTTACGTGCAGGGTCGAACAGACCTCCCTTTTCCAACCGATTCTTCAGTTGCAAAAACGCAAGCTGCAGGGGGCCGATGCCCCTGGGCTCTATGGCCTCGATTATGAGTTGATACTGCCCTCTAGGAGGGTAAACAGAGAGCGAACCAAAGGCTACAACTTCCATTCCGTCTTTCAAAGTAAAGGGTAGTTTGGCAGCAATGACACGAAACATCACGGCCTGGAGTTGGGCACCCTCATCTTTTAGGGTCATGTACACGTGACCAGAATTCGGCCTCCTTATATTGGAGGCCTCTCCTACTATCCAGACCTCCCAGAATTCCCTTTCTATCGATTCCTTGAGCCTTTGGGTAATCTCGGAGACCGTGTAGGCCCTCTGCGCTGGAGAGCCCTGCCCCTTGGTTAGGGTTGATGTGTTAAAGTCATACATCTTCAATTATTCCCATGTACCACTAGTCTTTTAATGCCTTCCGCCTTACCTGTAGAGGAGTCGACTGTTATGATGACACCACTCATCCTCACATCTCTTTCTGCCACTTCAAAGCGAGTCGGCATTTGCGTTACAATGTGCTTTAGGACATGGTCTTTGTTCCTGCCCAGAACAGAATTGTGTGGTCCTGTCATCCCTAGGTCAGTTATATAGGCCGTATTGCCGGGCAAGACCCTTTCGTCAGCTGTCTGCACGTGGGTGTGGGTTCCAACCACAGCACTCACCTTCCCATCCAGATACCAGCCCATGGCAATCTTTTCTGAAGTCGCCTCGGCGTGAAGGTCTACTATAATTATCTGCGCCTTCTTTGAAATCTCTTTAAGTATCTGGTCAACCGTGCGGAAGGGACAGTCTATAGGCGGCATGAACACCCGGCCTAAAAGGTTTATAATGCCTATGGTGTTCCCTAATTGCTTTTCTACCACCACCCATCCCCTACCCTTCGCCAGCGGTGAGTAGTTTGCCGGTCTAAGGATTCTTGTTTCTGCTTCCAAGACCGGTATTATCTCCTTTTTCTTCCAAATATGGTCCCCAGTGGTAATAACATCTAGCCCAGAAGCAAATAGTCTGTTAGCCACATCCGAGGTTAAGCCTGAGCCACCAGCGGCATTTTCCGCATTGGCGACAACAAAATCAATTTTTTCCTCTCTTATAAGAACGGGAAGTTTATTTTCTATAATGTACCGGCCAGGCTGACCTACAATGTCGCCTAAAACCAGGATATTAAGTTTCATCCCTTAGTTAATCCCAACATAGAAGCTAAAGTGTCTCTCCTTAGGTCAGGTTCTTTTCTTGTTGAAGGCGTTTTCTCAGCAACTTCTCTATACCTGGTGGTATGAAGGTACTCACATCTCCACCCAGTACAACAGATTCTTTTATAAGACTCGAATTTAAGAAGGAATACTGCTGGCTGGTCATTATGAAGACGGTCTCTATATCCTTTTTTAACGTACGGTTGGTGAGGGCCATCTGGAACTCATATTCAAAATCCGATACGGTTCGTATGCCCCTGAGAACAATCTTTATGTTCTTCCTCTGAAGATAGTCCACAAGCATGCCTTCAAAACTGTCAACGGTTGTATTTTTGAGGTGTTTTGTGTGGTCGGAAATCATTTGTTTCCGTTCCTCCACACTAAATAAAGGCCTCTTAAGGGGATGAATCCCAACGGCTACGATTATTTCATCAAAGACCTTGCTACCTCTCTCGATCAGGTCCAGATGTCCATAGGTAAGCGGGTCAAAGGTGCCAGGATAGACTGCTTTTGTCATGATTATCTCCCTGCAAAGGAATAGCTGCGCTGAATGCCTCTCCTAAGGCCCTTGGGCTGAAATACAAAACTAAAGGCCTTGTTGCGATTTACAACATCGAAGCTCAAGCTAAAACCAGCAATCCAATCATGAGACTCCCTGGTAAAGGCAAAATTACTAAAAAGGTTTTTGGAAGTTTTATTGCCTGCCGCATCCTCAACCCCTAGGTCAAAACCTTCCGAGACGGTTGCACGCCATTTCTTACCAACCAAGACATCTGCACTGAGAGTTACAGTAGAACTAGTATTCTTTATGAACCTATAGCCTAAGAAGTATTTCCAGTTCTCCGACCTCTCGAAAAAAAGGCCCCAGTTAAGTACATCGAATCTCTTATCGCTTAAACTAAACTCATTGCGTTCAGATACCAGGGTTACCCTATTGGTAAGTTGTGTTCTAAGGTCGTATTGTAGAAAGCTGTCCCGTTGGGGCATGATAGCACCTTCTGCGGTCATCATTGTGTGGGTCACAGG
>JBHICS010000277.1:0-2438 GCA_046759685.1 Candidatus Brocadiales bacterium
ATTAAAGCCCCCGGCTATAACAAACGTTATCATGCTCAGTATCATATCTCCGGCACCAGTAACATCATAGACCTCACGAGGATTTGTTGGGAGTATGAGGTGGGTCCCGTCCCTCTGGTATAGGAATATACCGTCTTTATCTAGTGTTATTGTTGCGCATTGGAGGTCCAGGCTCTCTACCAGCTTGCTTCCGGCACTCTTCAGATTCTCCGGACTTGACATATCTAAACCCGTCATTATCTCTGTTTCTCGACGGTTGGGGGTAACGACGGCGACCCCCTTGTAGAACGCGCAATTGCTGCCCATCCCGGGGTCTACGACAACGGGTTTTCCTGCTGCCCTTCCCAGGCTGGAAACGGTCTTGAGGAGTTTCTCGGTGAGCAGTCCCTTATTCATATCCGACAGGGCCACTGCATCACAGCTGTGTAAGTTCGTCTTGACATAGTCTATGACCTTGTCTTCTATCTCCTTCGATACGGGATGTGTCCTTTCATAATCAACCCGAAGGAGCTGTTGAACGCCACGTCCTGCCGTATGGAGATGGCCCATCATACGGGTCTTTACCGTAGTTGGGCGTTCTGTATCAGTGAACATTCCAGACGTATCTACACCCAATTTCTCTATCATCTGGACAAGATTCTGGCCCACGGCATCTTGACCCACTACCCCCGTACAGAGAACCCTTGCACCAAGGTGGACGAGGTTGGTTATGACGGCACCCGCCCCGCCGGGGCGTAACTCCTCTCGTGCAACGTTTATCACCGGTATAGGCGCCTCCGGTGAAATGCGGCTTACTTCGCCCCATACATACTTGTCCAACATGAGATCGCCTACCACCATTATGGTAGGGCCCTTGATATCTGTCAGGACTTGTATCAATCCGCTATGCAATGCATGGTCTCCACTTTGGATTATTGCTTAATAGACTTAACGGTAAAGGAGAGTAGTTCCACTCTGTCCCGTTTGCCACACATAGGTCTTTGATCTTACGGTGGTACTTTTCATAGATTTCGGATGACTTTGTCTTCCAGTCCTCCTGGCAGTAGAATATCCTGCATCCCAGGGGCCTGTGTTCCCTTATTGTGCACTTATTGTTAAATAGGTACGGGCAGACCCCTTTCTTGACAACCGTCTTCGGCAATCCAATGTTGTTAAGTATATAGCTCACCTCTACGTCATTTACGTATAGTGTATGGTCGTATTCATCAAAATGACAGCACTCGCCGCATGCCCTGCAAGGTGGTGCTGTGGCAGATAATTCCTTCTCCAGGTCCTTATAGATTTTGTGGAGTTCTTTTTCACACTGCATATTTATTTCCGTTCGCTAAACCTGAGTTGAGTGAAAGTTCTATTCCGGGTTATTAAGAAAGTTTCCGGCCATCTCATCCAGTTGCCCCTCTAGCCGTCTTCCGCAGTAGGCCTCCGCCCTTAAACCACGGTAATCCCCCGGGGCCGAGATCAGAGCAAACTGCGCCCTCTCATCTTTGAATGTGTTTCCCAGGATGCCATCCCTTATCTGCACAAGGGTTCGCTTCTCCCTCGCAACCTTGAACTTCTTTTTCTCTATGGTCTTAGCAACAGATTCAACGTTAATATTTGGATAGTTATCCGCTATCACCTTCAGCATGGTTGCATTGTAGGCGTTTATCCAGAATGCGAGCTGTTCTTCCCTAGAAAACCGCTCCAGCTCCTCCCGCGTTGTCTTGGCGACTTTTTTAAGGAATCTTTGCAGGTGCCGTGTTTTCTTTACGACAGCGAAGTCAACCTCGCCGCCGGCTATAGACTCGACAAGTAGCTTATCAAGGTCTGAGTGGTCAAACTGGGAGGGATATAGTGCTCCTTCTTCTGCGTCGTAGGACCATTTCTGGATAAAGCGCTCATCCGAATCAGATAACCCTGTCATGCTGAATTGCCAAAGTCCATTTTGCACCTTATCGGCACGGCCGTTTATCCCCTTGGGTGAGACACCCTGCTCTTCTACCATACCCAATCCCATATTTATTGCAGGTCCGAAGACGTACTTATCCAATGGAAACGAAAGCTGTTCGGCGTGCCTATTCAATGGGGTAAGCTCCCATTTATCACTCACGTATCGCCACTTGAAATACCTTTTGACCTCTTGCGCCTTGTCCAAGAAATTTAGCTCCAGCAACCAGGCCCCGTCTTTACGCCGTTTGCCGCTACCAGTGATGGCATCTACACCCCTTCCCTCGGCCCTTTTTATGATTACACCGATAACCTTTCTTACAGGTATCGTCTTTATACCAGAATGTATATTTATAAATATCTCCTTCTCAGGAGCACCTTTAGTTGCCGCCAGTGTTCCCGTGCCCCCTGCACAGGGGAACATAAGACACAAAAAGATTAACGTCAGGGTTAACCAAGGACTTTTCATCTACGAGGCGGCTTCCTGCAAAATTAAGGAGAGTATTCCCACC
>JBHICS010000278.1:0-2431 GCA_046759685.1 Candidatus Brocadiales bacterium
AGACATGTTTGTTTCTCCTTCTAGCAATTCACCCTTCCATATACCACTTTGCCTCTTTCTCAGAATAATATATCTTGAAGACACCTCCCTCAGTGCGCACGCGAAAGCACGTTAACCGCCTCCCCGTCCGCTCCTCAACGGATGAGCTAAGGATCTCCTTTATCTCGTACTCTTTGTTCTCCAGGGTAAAGGCAAGGGGCCTCTCTTCCGCTTTATAACCGGCATACGCCTTTACCTTGATGGGAATCCCTTTACCCACTTTGTTTGACCGCTTCAGCAAGCCTTTTGCCGAACTCAATACAACTCTTGAGCTCCTCGGGGTTGGGTGTATGCTTGACTATAAGCCCCGGCAGTATCGCATCTACACCAGCCTGCTGCAGGGCCTTCTCTATCACTTTAACGGCACCGCCTCCCCACCCGTGAGAGCCGAAGGCGCAGGCCACCTTCTTTTTGGGCCTCAGGCCCTTCAGCTCTTCCAGAAATGGTGCTATGGCCGGCAGGACCGTATTGTTTACGGTAGAGGAACCTATTATAAGCCCTTTTGACTCAAGAACATCCCGGTGGACGTCACTCAGGTCGGATGCCGATAGCTGAGAAACCTTCACCTCCAAGCCAGCATCTTGGATGCCATCGGCTATTGCCCTTGCCATACTAGCCGTGTTTTCCCACATAGTGTCATAGGCAACCAGCACCTTTTGCTCTGCCTTCCCATCGGCCCAGTCCAGATATTTATCAAAGACCCTTTGGGGGTCCTTGCGCCAGACGACGCCGTGGCTGGGCGCAATCATCTTGATAGGAATACCTGAGTCCTTTATTTCCTCAAGTTTTCTTTTTATGAGTGCAGTAAAAGGATATAACGTATTTGCAAAATATTTCGTCGCCTCTTCCCAGACAATAGCCCCATCTGCTTCTTCCTCGAATCTCTGGGAAGAGGCCATGTGCTGGCCGAAAGCGTCGTTTGGCAGGAGGAGAGAGTCTTCTTTAACGTACGTAAACATGGAGTCTGGCCAGTGCATCATAGGGGCCTCGATAAATCTTAAGGTCTTTTTACCGAGGTTTATTTCATCACCTGTCTTCACAGTGCTAAATTGCCAGTCTGGGAAATAAAGCTTTTCGAGATAATCTTTGCACTTAACCGTGCATAATATCTTGGCCTTGGGCGTAAGCTTCATGAGAGCAGGTAAAGCGCTTGAGTGGTCCGGCTCGGAGTGGTTAACGATGACATAGCTTATCTTCTCAGGCGAAGTGATTTCCCTTATGTGTCCAAGCAACTCCTCAGCAAAGGGGCTATATACGGCGTCCACAAGGGCAACCTTATCGTCCATAATTAGATAAGAATTGTAGGTGGTTCCGTGGTGGGTGGAGTAAGTATTATGGTAAATTCTTAGATTCCAGTCTATTGCGCCGACCCAGTAAACGTCATCCGCAATCTTTACATGCATATGGTGTCCCTTTTGCTTAAGTGTTGGCTTTACCAGGGGATGTGGCTGTGTTATTCATACCTAAGGGCTTCTATCGGATTGAGCTTTGATGCCTTGTTTGCCGGGTAGAGTCCAAAGATTACACCAACGAAGACTGCAAAGCTAAATGCTATCAGGATAACTAGCGGTGAAATAAGCACGGGCCAGCGTGCCACCAGGAATATAACCTGTGTGCCCACCAGGCCCAGACACAGACCAATGACACCACCTATGCAACTGAGAACCACGGACTCAACCAGGAATTGTATCATAATGTCACGTTGTTTTGCACCCACCGCCATACGTATCCCAACCTCTCTCGTCCTCTCAGTTACAGAAACCAGCATTATGTTCATAATGCCTATTCCACCCACTATTAAGGAGACAGATGCAATACTGCCCAGGAGATAGGTCAAGATTTTACCCATTTGCTCCCTCATGGCCGCTATGTCACGTAGGTTCATTATGATAAAATCATCAGGCTGGTCATGTTGGATATTATGTCGTTGTCTGAGTAGGGACTTTATTTGCTCTTCGGCGTCTCCAATCACTTCTGAACTTTCTGCAGAGACGTATATAATACTCACGTAGCCAGGCAGTACCGAGCCGATTATCTTCCACTCGGCTGTGGTAAATGGTATAAATATCTGGTCGTCCTGGTCCCTTCCACCACCGCCTGCAATGGCGCCCCTTGGCATCATGACCCCGATAACCTTGAACGGCACCCTTTTTATGATTACCGTCTTTCCCAAGGGGTCTTCACCCTTCACAAACAGGTTTTCGGCCACCTTATACCCCAGTGCGCAAACGGTGGCGGCCCTTTCCATGTCTCTGTAGTCAAAGAAGTTGCCTTCTTCTAACGGCCAGTTTCTGATTATCTGATATTCTGGCGTCACCCCTGCAATAACGGTGTTCCAGTTCTGGTTGCCGAATATGACCTGATTTGTCTCCCGCTTACCGTAAGAGGTCAT
>JBHICS010000279.1:0-2430 GCA_046759685.1 Candidatus Brocadiales bacterium
TCTATAAGCTGTTTAAGGGTAAAGTTTGGGGTGTTCCCATCAGGGTCAATAGAAATGAAAGACTGCTTATGGTCAAGTGAATTGAGCATCAGTGTAAGAGGGGTGGCAAATAGATGAAAGGCCCTGGAAAAAGGGATATATGAAAAGAATGTCAGTGAGACCAGGGCGTGGAACCACCAGGTGTAGAGGTGTGAGCTCGTCCAGTCTAGGTTAAGGGGCGAGAAGACAGTTGCCAGGCTGGCGCCAACAAACGATGCCCTTGACTCGAGGTCACCGGATAACAGGCGTAGCCCCTCCACTGCATATCCGCTTGCAAGGGACACAAGAAGCAGCAGCACCAGGATCTTGTCGTCCAGAAACGTCTTTAGGTAGGGTAGCTTCAAGACATAGCGTCTTTGCAGGGCCAATAGAAGACCCGCCAGCAGGAGTATTCCGGCGGCATCGTTGACAAATGCAAACCAGGGCTCGTCCTTTCCAATATCCAGAAGGCCCCACTCTGTGAATTGATTGCCCAGACTTCCTATAAAGAAGAGGACGCAAAAACCCAGCGCTAGAGGGAAATGCATGGGCCAACGTGTGGGGTCTGCCCTTAAAAGGGTCTTTTCAAGCAAGATGTCGCGGGAAAACAGCCGGAGAAACCCCTTGTCGAAGATAACCTTGTATAGGGCACCGACGAGAAAGGAGAGCCTCTCGCCAAAACTACCCGCACGGGTCCTGGTGAGCCCTCCCTTAAGCCAAAAGCTCAGGTTGGCAAGGATACCTATAACGAATATGAAGACCGACAGGACTTCAACTGTAAGAAATAGGCGTGGATATTGCTCCAAGATCTTGTCCCTTAAGCGTGCAACCCTTCAGTTTAAGCAGGTCAGATAAAGGTGGTTAGTCTGCCTTTTCTATAAAAATCTTCCAGAGGTTGTCGGTCTCCTGGACGATTTCTATAGGATAGCCCTTCTTTTGGCAGAAATTGGGGATTGTGTTTTTGGCAGCCGGTTCGTAGTCACACGTGACCTCCAGAAGTTGCCCCTTTGAAAGACCTTTCATGGAATCCCTTGTCTCTATCAGGGTGTATGGACATATCTTACCACGAATATCCACCGACTGATCAGGCTGTTTTTCCCGTAGTGAAGTCATTTTTTCTACTAATCCTACTATGCAAAATTTATGACCTTATTCTGCACTATCATGTCCACGAGTTGGCCGTAATCGATAAACTCAACGTCCTCTGGTACTCTATCTACCAGACCCCTCTTTTCAACGTCATCTCTGACGACATATACCTTTACTTTTGAACCCACAAAGCGTCGCGCATCGACGTAAACGCCGTCCTGTATAAGCACCACCTGGGCGTCGGCATCAAATTTTGCTATCTTAAGACCGTTTTCTCCGTAAGTCTTGTTTATCAGGTAAAGATTAGCCACTTGACCCACTCCTAAAAATCTATCACGAAATCTGCCGCTTGGACGAGCGCTAAGAGCTCCTTTCGGGGCACAATATCAAAGTCGGTGGCAACGTCCCTTTCCTTTATCCCGCGCTCCTTCAAGGACTCTTTTTCCACTACCATCTTGGCCCCTTGTTTCTGCAGGGTCAATATATATTTTTCCGTGTCCTTTCGGTCCACACCATGAAGGGTAAAAAAGGCACCGTCACCCAAATAAGCCACCGTGGCGATATTCTCGTCAATGCCACTCGTAATTCCTACAGCGGCCCTAAGACCCTCTGTGTAAAAGATGTTACCATACGGTACCTGGTTTATAGTAATAAGTACCGTCTTTTGAGCCACAAGAAGCCCTCCCTATAATGTAATCAGGCTGTCTGCTTCGCTTACCATCTCGGCAAAGTCTGGTAGCCCGCCTACCACCACGCCCTCGATATAATCCTTTCCCTTCTCCAGCCCACGAGCATTGACGCATATGCCGCATGCTACTATCTTTGCACCCTTTTTAACCAGCTCCTCAAAACGGTCCTTGGGCACAGCGGGCATATCAGGGAATGTCTGGAGCTTTATGGGGTTATACACGCCGTCTAGATACATAAACATCTGTATCTCATGACCCTTGTCCAGAGCAGCGTTGGCAATATTATAGGCCGTTTCCCAATTCTCGAACTGATAAGGACCAAGGGTAAGCAGCATACCTATCTTTGCCATCGGATTATTCCTGAGTTTAGAAGTGCACCTGGCAGAATTCTTGGTAATCTATGAGTTCTTTAATGGTCGGGTTTTCCCCACAGACTGGGCACTGGGGGTTCTTGCGGATACGCACCCTGCTAAATTCCATGGTGAGGGCGTTATACAGCAAGAGCTGTCCCTTAAGAAGCTCTCCCTTGCCCAAGAGGAGCTTTACTACCTCTGTGGCCTGGATAGACCCTATTACACCGGGTAGCACCCCGAGTACACCTGCCTCCTGACACGAGGGTACCATGTCGGCGGGT
>JBHICS010000280.1:0-2428 GCA_046759685.1 Candidatus Brocadiales bacterium
AGATCTTCATGGAGCGCATCATGGGATACCCCTTCCTGGAGGTGCAGGGGTATATGGGATTCTTTTACATATTGAGGTTTTTCTTTGGTTTGGTTACGGCCCTTGGGGTCTCCATATTTTTCCTCGACGTAGTAGCCTTGCGTCAAGGGTCGTACCGCCGAGGGCATCAAGGCCCGTTCCGGCACCCTAAAAAGTATCATACCACACCCAAGTCTAATTTTTTGGCTCTACCGGCTATCTTTAGGGCCGGCAGTATTTCCCCCTAAAAGCTCACAACTCACCAGGGCCATTATTTTTGCAAAATCGATGAGCTGCTGTATATCAATGGACTCGTTTGCCACGTGGGCCTGATTCTCATCACCCGGACCAAAGCCCACTGCCGTTATTCCCTTATCCAGTAGTTGCTTTGTGACAGTGGCGCCAGAGAGACCAATAAGCTCGGGCCTACAGCCAAGGACGTTCTTTGTATGCCTTGCAATGAGCTCGATTACATGGTTATCGTGAGGGACCTTCGATGGTGGTAGATGGGAGGCCACCTTAAGCTCAAAATGAGCCTGGGTATTGAGCTGCTCTACCTTTTGAATAAGACCCTGGATTCGTTCAACTATTTCTTCCTTTGTCTCACCAGGGAGGTATCGAATGTCTATACACACCTGGCACTTCCCCGGCACAATGTTCCTTGCTGCGCCACCTTGAATGGTACCCAGATTCAGTGTGGGTGGTGTGAAGAGCGGATAAGAGGTACATTTGAAGGACATGGACCTGATTTCATTAAGCAGTTCCACCATATTCCATATGGCGTTGACGCCCTGCTCCGGTCGTGAGCCGTGGGCTTGTTTACCTTGGGAGGTAATCTCTAGAAACAATGCCCCCTTTTCGCAGACGTCTATCTTTTTCATCCCGTACGAAATATCGGGGATAATGGCATAGTCGGCCCTGAGCCCACATTCCTCAAGTAGATACTCAAGCCCAAGCCTAGAACCCCTCTCCTCGTCGGCAGCTCCCACAAGTATAAACTCTCCCGAGAGAGAGTCTTCTCTTTCCTTGAGATACTTTGTCAGGACCATGCAGGAAGCCATCTGACCCTTATTGTCTGAGGCCCCACGGCCAACCACCTTTCCGTCGACCACCGATGCCTTAAAAGGGTCTTGGTGCCAGCCATCGCCCGCAGGGACTACATCCAGGTGACATGCCACCAGGAGCGAAGGTTTTCCTGCACCAACACTGGCAACGATATTTGTCCTCTCAGGCTCTTTCTCGAAGACCTCGTACCGTATGTCGTTACTATCTAAGTATTTCTCTACGACCTTGACGGCCAGGCGTTCTCTTCCGGGCGGGTTTTCTGTTTTTGCGGCTATTAAATCGCAAGCTATTTGGATGAGCTCTTCGCGGTGGGCCTCAACGAACTCCTCAATATCCTTCCGCATATTCCTCTTCCGCTGCACCTTTCAGCCCATTCTCTACAGACAGTATCTCTGCAGGGAGCGCACCCTTTGACCTTATATGCCTGTCGTATAAGGCAGCTAGGCCAAAGCTAGTTAAGAAGAAAAGAAGCCCCGTAAGCCCCATCCTTGCATTCTCTGCCTCCGGCAGTATGAAGTTTATATCCGATGCTACGATACAGCCAACGATAAATGCAACAATGGGTAGAAAGAATAGCAAAGAGATTCCTTTATATGGGGAAGGTGAATCGATTTTAAGGGTGAGTTTATCTCCAGCCTCAAGCCCCGGGATTGGGTTTACTTCTAGGAGCCTTGTCGTATCTCCTGCCGTAACACAGACACCACATCTAGCACATTCCTCTGACGAGGTATTGTTTATCTCTACGACTGCCTTGCCATTACTAACTGACTTTACAACACCTTCTTCAACCTTCATCTATTATAAATTTTATCCTGTTGCGAACTGCCTATTAACACTATAAGTACATATAAATTGGGGGGATTTAAGACCTATAGAATAAAATATCTAAGCAGTCATGGTGGCGCTACCGACCTTCTCCCTCATCAATTTACCCACTTTGAAAACGACCACGTTCTTTGCTGGGACGAAGGCCTCGGCGCCAGTCCTTGGATTTCGCGCCTTTCGGGCTGCACGCTGACGTATTTCGAATACCCCGAAGTCCCTGAGCTCAATGCGACGCCCTTCAGAGAGTTCAGATATGACCTCATCAAGAAACAACTGTACAGTTTCCTTAACAGTTGTATGAGTATTGTTCGTTTTCCTAGCAATTTTCTCGCAGATATCTCTTTTCGTGACGGTTTGCATAAGTTCTCTCCCCCCTCTTGTTAAAGACACTACTTGCATCGACAATAAATACCATAAAGCAAGGCAAGGCAATAACTAATGCAAAATATTAACAACTCCGTCAAAACATGTCAACCCTTTTTTCCTTAAGTTATGACATTCTGTCCTTGACAGATTTCTT
>JBHICS010000281.1:0-2425 GCA_046759685.1 Candidatus Brocadiales bacterium
CTCTTCTTAACGGTTTCAACATTGTCATCGGGTCTCTGTCCAAGCGGTTTTCCACACTTGTCGCAGATGCCGGCTTTATTTGGCGGCAGGTACAGTTCGTGATAATTTGCCCCGCAGGAGGAGCACAGCCACCTCCCTGTAAGGCGCTTTACGGCCGTCTCCTCGGACACGGCAAAATAAAATACCACATCAAGTTTATCTCCTAACCCCTTCAGTGTCTGGTCCAGCGCCTTCGCCTGAGCGAGGTTCCTAGGGAACCCATCCAAAAGAAAGTTCGTGGAGTTACCACCCTTCTTCATACAGTCAGCAACGATATCTACCACCAGTCTGTCCGGTACAAGAAGGCCCTTTCCCATGTACTCCTTCGCCTTAATGCCGGTCGCGGTACCCTCCTTAACGGCCCCTCTTAGTAGGTCGCCGGTTGATATGTGCTCCATGCCTACCTCTTTGCTTATCACCTCTGCCTGGGTCCCCTTACCTGCGCCTGGAGGGCCCAGAAACACTACGTTCATCCTCTCCTACCCCTTATTCTTGCAGAACTACCAAGGAGTCCACTGTAATGTCTCATAAGCAAATGGGCCTCTATCTTTTGAAGCATGTCAAGTGCAACCCCCACAACTATAAGGAGTCCCGTGCCACCATAAAAGCCTGCTATGGCACGACTTATCTCAAAGCCCCTTGACATCATCATTGGGAGTAGCGCAATTATCGCCAGGAACGTTGCACCTGCAAGGGTGATTCTGCTCATGACATTTTCGAGGTAGTCGGCTGTCCGTCCACCGGGCCTAATGCCTGGGATAAAACTCCCATAGTCCTTCATATTGTCGGACATCTCCTTTGGATTAAACTGTATTGCCGTCCAAAAGTAACAAAAGAAGGCTATGAGAAAACAGTACAGGCTCACATAAACGATACCACCCTGAAGGGCTTCAGTTAAACGTGAGGTCATCCAGTAGCCAAAACTGCCTGGTTCAAACCTTACCTGCACCCCCTGGATAATTGCAGTAGGGAATATAAGCAGAGACTGTGCTAAAATGATGGGCATAACTCCAGCCTGATTCACCCTGAGCGGGAGGAAGTGCTTCTGCCCACCATACACCCTCCGCCCACGGGTATGCTTTGCCTGCTGGACGGGGATGCGTCTTTGGCCCTGCGTAATATACACTACGCCAGCCACAATCGCCACGAAGCAACCAATCAATAACAGCAGTTTAAAGATGCCTATCTGATGTTCAGCCGGAGCGACCGAGAAAGTGAAATCCGATACAACCTGCGAAAATGCCCAGGGCAAGCGGTCTACAATGCCTACCATTATTACTATGGAGATACCGCTCCCTATCCCAAATTCGTCTATCTGCTCTCCTATCCACATTAGAAACATGGTCCCCGTGGTAAGCAGTAGTGAGGCCATGAGCTGAAAGCCTACGCCTTGAAGATATACAGGTACCACGGGCACATTGTTTATCTCTATGGTGTAGAGGGTACGAGTAAGGACAAAGGCCTGAAACATACAGAGGCCTACAGTGGTCATTCTCGTATATTGGTTTATCTTCTTTCTTCCTGCCTCTCCCTCCTTGTGCAGACGCTCAAGTGCCGGCACAACGCCAACCAGCAGTTGAAAGATAATGGACGCACTTATGTAGGGCATAACACCTAAGCCAAAGATGGCCCCTGATGCAAGGGCACCGCCAGCGAAGAGGTCTACCAGACCAAGCAGTTGACCTACACCCGTGCCTGTAAACTGCACAAAATACGACCTCAGGACATCTGTATCAATCCCCGGAATAGGAATAAAGACACCTATCCTACACATGGCAATAAGGCCCAATGTAATCAGAATCTTATGTCGAAGCTCCGGTATTCTGTATATATTTTGTAATTTATCTATCACTCTATGACCTTTGCCTCTCCACCTGCGGCAGTTATCTTCTTAACAGCACTTTTACTGAACTTATGGGCAAAGACCTTAACAGGTCTCTTGAGCTCACCGTCCCCTAAAACCTTTACCCCGGCCCCGAACTCCTTCCTCACAAGTCCAGAATCCTGAAGGGTCTTAAGGTCAATTACGTCTTTGCCCTCCAGAGAATTAATCTGGCCCAGGTTTACAATGCTAAAACTCCTCTTGAAGATATTTGTAAAACCCCTCTTTGGGATGCGGCGTACAAGGGGCATCTGCCCCCCTTCAAAGTAAAGCCCTGTCTCCGTCCCGGAACGTGCCCCAGCGCCCTTTGAGCCCCTACCGCACGTCTTTCCGCGGCCGGAGCCCGGACCACACCCCAGGCGCTTTTTCCGTCGCCTCGGTTCACCATATGTCTTGACGTCCTTAAGATTCACTCCAGATTAACTCCCCTGAGTTCGGCTATATATCGTAGGTCTCTCAAAGACCTTAGACCTTCCATAGTGGCCTTCACAACGTTCAAAGGAT
>JBHICS010000282.1:0-2418 GCA_046759685.1 Candidatus Brocadiales bacterium
AAGGCCATACAGGAGGAACTGGGCGAGGGTGATGAGCGCACCATGGAGATAAACGAGCTCAAGAAAAAGATAGAAGAGGCCAAGCTGCCCCCTGAGGCCCTAAAAGAGGCAGAACGAGAGTTATCACGGCTCGAAAAGATGCCACCTCAGCCGCTGAGTACACTGTTTCACGCACCTACCTGGACTGGCTTATAGCGCTGCCTTGGTCTGTAAGCACTACCGACAACCTGGATATAAACGCCGCCCAAACGGTGTTGGACGAAGACCACTACAACCTGAAGAAGGTCAAAGAGAGGATACTGGCATATCTGGCCGTGCGCAAGCTAAAGGAAGACATGAAGGGACCCATTTTGTGCTTCGTCGGCCCACCCGGCACAGGGAAGACATCCCTCGGTAAATCCATTGCCCGTGCACTTGGCCGCAAGTTTGTGCGGATATCACTCGGCGGTGTAAGGGATGAGGCAGAGATAAGGGGGCACCGTCGCACGTATATCGGTGCCTTACCAGGAAGGGTCATACAGTATATACGCAAGGCCGGGTCTAATAACCCCGTCTTTATGATGGACGAGATAGACAAGCTGGGCATGGACTTTAGGGGCGACCCTGCCAGTGCACTGCTTGAGGTGCTTGACCCTGAGCAGAACTTTGCCTTTTCAGACCATTATCTGGAGGTGCCGTTTGACCTCACGAAGGTCATGTTTATCACCACTGCCAACTTCCTAGACCCTGTTCCCCCAGCCCTAAGGGACCGTATGGAGGTCTTGGAGCTACCGGGCTACACGGAAGAGGAAAAGATTTCCATAGCCAAGCAATTCTTAATACCTAAACAGATAAAGGAACATGGCCTGAGTGGAGAGTCTATAGCCATAGAAGATGATGCTCTAAAAGCCATCATAGGTAACTACACCATGGAGGCTGGCCTGAGAAACCTGGAGAGGACCATCGCCACCCTATGCCGGAAGGTGGCCAAGGATGTTGCCGCCGGAAAGGTTAAAGCGATGACAATAAAGGCAGATTCCCTGGGCAAGCTCTTGGGACCACCTAGATTCTTCAAGGAGGTAGCAGAGCGCACCGCAGAGCCCGGCGTCTCTACCGGTCTCGCATGGACGCCTACTGGAGGGGACATACTCTTTATAGAATCTACTTATATGCCCGGCTCTGGAAAACTTACCATCACGGGTCAATTGGGCGATGTTATGAAGGAGTCTGCGGAGGCAGCCATGAGCTACGTACGCTCCAAGGCCAAGGAGCTAAGTATACCCCTGGAAGATTTCACAAGATACGACTTCCACATCCACGTGCCTGCTGGGGCAATCCCCAAGGACGGTCCATCGGCAGGTGTAACGATGGCCATGTCACTGATCTCCCTCCTTACGAAGCAGCCGGTGCTCCCGGAGGTGGCGATGACGGGTGAGATTACACTCAGGGGCAAGGTGCTCCCGGTAGGCGGAATAAAGGAAAAGGTCCTGGCGGCAAGAAGGGCCGGCATATCCACGATAGTATTGCCGAAGAGAAATGACAAAGACCTTGTGGACGTCCCTGAGCATATTAAGGCCGACATAAACTTCCACTTCGTTGAGAAGGTGGACGAGATGAGGCCCATTGTCTTTGGCGCTACGGGCCAAGAAAGGGAGAAGGCAAAAGCGGAAGAAAAGCTTGTAAAGGCGACTTAATACCAAACCTTGAACCTTTCATTCTCCTAAACCATTGAATCTTTAATCTGAGAGGGTTTCCCCATGGCAAGAGTGGTGGATAGACGTAAGGTGATGGACGAAATCCTGATTGGTATCACTTATGAAGAGGGTAGTAAATTGGCAAACATCTTGAAGGAGTCCCAAGTGGAGAAGCAACTGTGCCTTTCCATACTGCCTGACCTCGAGGCAATACTCCTCGATAATGAGATGCGGGGGAAACGGGTGTAGAGGCGATGGGGTCTGAAAGGTGTAATAGCTCGGTCTAAGCAAGACGGACCATGTTATGCCTTATGCGACGTGCGGGCTTAAATCGCACGTTTTTGTTTTGGACCATTCCATTATATTTATAAACAACAACTTACTTTGTTGACAAACAATAGCGGGTCACTGCTTTTCTAGCTTAGGGCGATGGGGTCAGGAAAATGTAATTGCTTGGCCTGACTCAACCCCTATTCAATTGTGTAGTTGCCCCATTTATGGGGCCTTGCAAGAAATGTAGCGTGCGAGTTCATCTCGCACGTTTTTGCTTTTCTAGTCTAGTACCAAGTATCTGATTCTATAGGGGTTACGGGGAGAGCCACTCTCCGTAACCCCTGTTTATTTGGGGGGTGTTTCGGTGTGTTTACTTGAGAGTGGGGCAGGTCTCCTTCTGCTGCGGAAAAGGCCATAAAAAAAAGGGAACCAAGGGTGTGTTAATCGTAGCTCCCTACAAGAAATTTGCCTC
>JBHICS010000283.1:0-2393 GCA_046759685.1 Candidatus Brocadiales bacterium
CAGACTCTTTAGGAAAGAAACTGGGGGTAGTTACCCAGGTGGGGCATAGTATGGAAGTCCCCGCGGAGGCCTACAACACCAGGAGAAACCAATATTTCTCGACCGAAATCCTCAGAGCGCTGAATAAAATGAGACCTAGTGGCAGGCTGTACCTCCTGGGGGTGACAGAACTAGACCTATATGTACCGACACTCAATTATGTCTTCGGAGAGGCCCTGCCATTGAGAAACGTGGCCGTTATCTCCTTAAATAGATTGAGGGAAGAATTCTACGGCAGAGACGCCAACAGGTCAATGTTCGTTGAAAGGATGACAAAGGAGGCGGTGCATGAACTCGGTCACGTGTGGGGGATGAGACACTGCCCCGACCCTCATTGTGTAATGTACTTTTCAAACAGCCTTGAAGATACGGACAGAAAGTCGGACAGTTTTTGCGGGAAATGCCGGGTCGTAATTGAGAAACATGACAAATAGTCTCGGCAAAGGCATATTTTTAGCAATACTAACCGTTTTCTTGGCCACACTGATATGGGTTATTGCACCATGCAATCAGGCCGCCTCAAAGAACCTAACAAAAATAGTGGTAGGCAACAAGGAGGTATTTGTCGAACTAGCAGTAACCGCAAAGGAGCGTGGTCGTGGATTGCAGTTCCGCACATCTCTACCAGAAGACCACGGTATGCTCTTCATATTTCCAACAGAAAAGCTTCCCAGTTTCTGGATGGAAGACACCTACATTCCGCTTTCTGTGGCATTCATCAAAAAAAGCGGACTTATCACGCAGATTGAGGAGATGGAACCCGGTAGCCACGACCGCCACACCTCTAGGGAAAATACCAAGTACGCCTTAGAGATGAACGCCGGTTGGTTTAAACGAAACAATATACATGTGGGGGATATGGTAACAATACCCTTAATCGCCGATACAACTCATGATAAAGTAAAACAGGCACACTAAACCCTCTTGACATCCACTGGTTTTATTCTTACATTACTTACGCCAAGGCGTTATACAGCGTTAAGGAGGACAAATACGGGCAATTATTATGAAGATAAAAGCCGTAATATTTGACCTAGATGACACCCTCTATGACTGTACAGGCATGTTGGTAGAGGCGTCCAGGAGACGTGCAGCAAAGGCTATGGTAGATGCCGGTCTGCCCATAAGTGTGGAGGAGGCCTACAAGCTACAGAAAACGGTGGCCGAAAAGTATGGTCCGTCATCCCTGGTCTTTGATGAAATAGCAAAGATGCACGGAATGGACCACTCCCTGGTGGAGTGCGCATTGGAGGCATATAACAGCGATGAGGTCTCCGATATTGAACCCTTTGCCGGTGTTGTTCCCACGCTCAGGCAGCTTAGGCTGGAAAAATATAAGCTTTTCCTTGTAACGATGGGGGTCCACAGGAGGCAGGAGAAGAAGCTGGAGCTTTTAGGCATATCCTCCTATTTTGACGAGATTATGATTACTGACCAGGAGGTGGGGCTGCTACTCGAGGACTGTTTCGAGGCGCTTCTTCAGAAGTATAGCCTCTTACCTGGTGAAGTAGCAGTAGTGGGTGATAGGGTAGGTGCAGAACTAAGGGTGGCCAAGAACATGGGCATGTCTGCCATTCAAATGCTCCATGGGAGATTCAAGGTGGAATCTCCCTCCCGCAGCCCCGAAAAGCCAGACTACAAGATAAAGCATATATATCAGCTTTCTACAATACTTAGCCTTATAAATATGGAAAAGTTCCCCGACCGGCTTAGAGTACTAGCAATAGGCGGGGGAACGGGCCTACCTATAGTCCTTCAGGGCCTTAAGACCTACAGCAAGCAACTCACGGCGGTAGTTACGGTAACTGACTCTGGGCGTAGTTCGGGAATGCTTAGGAAGCAGTATGGGGTTTTACCCCCTGGCGATGCCAGGAATTGTCTTGTAGCGCTATCCGAGACGGACGAACAGCAAGAAGACCTCTACAGACTCTTTCAGTACAGATTTAACAGGGGTTCGTTGGAGGGAATGAGTCTAGGCAATCTCCTTATGACCGCCCTTACAGACATAACGGGCAGTTTCGAGCAAGCAATAAAGAAGGCCAGTAAAATCCTTGCAATAAGCGGAAAGGTCCTACCCTCCACCCTTGAGGATACACATATCTGCGCTGAGCTTGAGGACGGCAATATATTGGAAAACGAGCTTAACGTGCGCCAGCCTGGGAAGGCTCCCATCAAGAGGGTACTGCTTAAGCCAGATAACGCAGAGGCCCTGCCCGAGACGCTGGAAGAGATTAAAAATGCTGATATAATCGTGCTAGGGCCTGGGAGTCTTTACACCAGTATTATCCCCAACATCCTGGTAAACGGAATCAGTGAGGCCATAAAGAACTCCCATGCCACAAAGATATACGTAT
>JBHICS010000284.1:0-2392 GCA_046759685.1 Candidatus Brocadiales bacterium
AGTATATGGGTACCGTCATGCAATTGGCTGAAGAACGCAGGGGCAAATATAAGGGGACGGAATACCTTAGTCAAAAGCGCGTGATACTCAGCTATGAGCTCCCGCTGGCAGAGATGATATTTGACTTCCACGACAGGCTGAAATCTGCCACCAGGGGCTACGGGACACTGGACTACGCCTTTATTGGCTACAAACCGGCAGACCTTGTGAAGCTGGACATGCTTGTAGGCGGGAAGATGGTGGATGCCCTCTCCTCTGTAGTGCATAGAGATAGTGCATACAGTAGGGGAAGGAGATTGGTAAAAAAGCTGAGGGAGGAGATACCCCGCCACATGTTCGAGGTGGTTATACAGGCGGCCATTGGTTCTAGGGTCATCGCCCGCGAGAGTATTAAGCCCCTAAGGAAGAATGTAACGGCCAAGTGTTACGGTGGCGATGTCACCAGAAAGAGAAAACTGCTGGAGAAACAAAAGGAGGGGAAAAAGCGGCTAAAGAGTGTTGGTAGAGTGGAGATACCTCAAGAGGCCTTTCTTTCTGTGATGGGGACCAATGAATAAAGACAAGACTGGTCTGTTGGCAAGAACCCTGGATTGGTTTAGGGTCACGAATAAAGAGCAGTCAGAAAAATCCCGCTATCGTGCAATAAGGGAGAATGTTCAGTGGATAGTCATATCAGTAATCATTGCGCTGGGCATACGCTATTTTATAGTAGAGGCCTTTAAGATACCTACGGGTTCAATGGCCCCAACCCTTGTTGGTGTGCATAAACACGTTGCTTGTCCAAACTGTGGGTGGGACTTTACCACAGACCACCGTGGTTCGAGTGCCACGTGCCCCAACTGTCTCTTTCAGCTAAGTGTTTACAAGGATAAATCGCATGGTGGCAACAGAATATTTGTAAACAAGTTTATCTATGACTTCAATAAGCCAAATAGATGGGATGTTATGGTCTTTAAGTACCCGCTTGCGGATATCAGGTGTAAGGAATGTGGCTATGTCATGCTTGACAAGAGATGGGTTGAGGGAATCAAGTGTGAGAAATGCGGCTCGTCCCGACTTAAACTTAAGCGGAAGAATTATATTAAACGCCTTGTCGGATTACCTGGTGAGGAGCTACAAATAAAAAATGGTGATGTATTTATAAACGGCAGTGTAGCCAAAAAACCTGTAAAGATACAGGAAAAGCTGTGGGTGCCGGTATACAGCAGCATGTATCCCCCGAAGAAAGAGACCACCCCGTCTTGGAACGTTGAGGAGCAATATTGGGAAAAGGATACAGATGGTTTCTTTCTTGATGTCTCACAGGCAGAAAACAGTACCTCTTTTGCCACCTTTGCAAGAAAGGTTCTCGACAGCTACGCTTACAACAACATGTCGGGTGCAGACGTGGTGGGGGATCTAAGGCTGAAACTATCTCCTGTCGTTCAAAAGGGTTCGGGAGGCATATTTCTTGTTATAGAAAGAGGGGAAGACATTTTTAAGGTATATATCCCCGTTGAGGGTTCAGGGGAGAAATGTAGGCTAAAGCGTTCAGGAAAGTTATTGGTCGAGGCCGATGCATTTTTACTGTGGGGGCATAAACATGTAGTGGAGTTTGCCCATGCGGACGGGGCGCTGTGGCTTTTGCTTGACGAGAAACGTGTATTGTTTTATGATTACGGTGCTGACAGCCCTGATTATGGTAGAAAATTCACCAACAGCGGTGTGATGATAGGTGGCAAAGACGTTGCCTGCAGATTCGAGGATGTAGAGGTCTTTAGGGATATACATTATAGCTCTGACCTGACATCGGGACGTTGGGGTGTGTCCGCGCCGATTAAGATCGGTGAGGACGAATATTATGTCTTGGGAGACAACAGCATAAATAGCAAGGATAGCAGGGTGTGGAAGTTTGTCTTGGTGGAGGACATCGTAGGCAAGGCATTCCTTGTCTTTTGGCCTCCCAGTGGAATTAGGGTGATAAGATGAAACTCCTCGACATTGTGGGACTTACAAAGATTTATGGTAAGAGGGTTGTCTTGAACTCTCTCAACCTAGATGTCAATAGCGGCGAGATTATAGGTCTTTTGGGCCATAATGGCGCCGGTAAGAGCACTGCCTTCAACAGCATAATAGGGATAACCAGCCCTGACGGAGGCAGGGTAATTTTTAGGGGTAAAGATATCACCAAACTGCCCATATATAAGCGTGCCAGGATGGGGCTGGGGTACCTGTGCCAGGAACCGTCTGTGTTTCAAAGATTGACGGTTGAAGAAAATATCTTGGCCATCCTCGAGGCCAGGAAATACAATCATGGTCAAAGGCGGAAGAAATCTGCCCAGCTCATGGACGACTTTGGCCTGACATACCTTGCCAGGAAAAAGGCCTTTGTCCTATCTGGCGGCGACCACCG
>JBHICS010000285.1:0-2391 GCA_046759685.1 Candidatus Brocadiales bacterium
CGTCCAGGACGTGTAAGACGCCGAGCTGATAAAGCCTGGAGACAAGGGGTTTGCTTTTATAAGCTGGGACCAATAAGGTTACCCTTTTGACCCTATCGATAGCCATGTCTTAGAACTCGCGGATTCTGTTTATTAGAAACGATACCACCTCATCGGATCGTTCTCTCTCTCGTTGCAGGATGTAGGACTGGTCATCTTCAAATGCCTCCTCAAGCTTCGATTCTTCCTGTTGCATCTCTTCCTTAAAACGGAGCTTCAGTACCTGTGCCTTGGCCTCAAACTCCTTTTCATGCTCGACTCTTTGTGGTGCCAGTTCACCTTCAACACTAGCCTCAAGGTCCCTCGCCCTATCCCTGGCATCTTCGACTATCCTCTCGGCGTCTTTCTCAATCCTAGAAATCTCTTTAACGATGTCTAAATCCATGTCTCTTAATTCTCGCCAGAACAACTACTTACACAGAGATTTCCCCAACGCACCCTCTATGGATGCGACCTTCTCTCCGATGTGGACGGTCTTGCCCTTGCGGTCGTCAACAGTGATGATGGTGGTCACTCTATCAGAACTCTCCATCATCTTGTCATGGCATTTCTTTATGAGACCCATTACCGTGTCCCAGTCGCCCTCCACAATGGTCCGCATGTCATTGACCTTGTAGTTGACACCACTACCGTCTACCACTCCCAATACCTCTGCCAGCTGATTGCTGAGGCTGCTTGAGCCAGTCCCAATAGGCACAACCCTAAAATCTACCATCATCTTAATACCCTCCCCTCATAATTGAACGATGGTAAAAGCTACTTTACGGCGAGCAAATTATACATTATTCCTGCATGAAAGTAAACGAGTAGATTGGGGGTTGGTATGTATGGGGAGCGCTAGACTAACAGGTTGTGGTGATTCTAGCGGATTCCGTGGTTGGTCGGGGCAGTAGGCCTGCGCGTTCGACTATCTCCGGGACGACTTCTTCCCATTCGATGGCCATTATGTGGATGCCGGCTACGCCCTCTATCTTCTTGAGCTGTTCTATTATGTCCAGGCAGATTTCTATGCCTTCTGTTTTCGACTTTTTCTCCTTCATGCGTGCGATAATCTCATCGGGGACGTCCATACCAGGTACGTTTTTTTTCATATACCTTGCCATGCCGAAGGACTTTAGGGGAGACACCCCTGCCAGTATAAACGCCTTCTCATGAAGCCCCATATCACGGACGGCCTTCATCCAAGCGGCAAATTTTTCCACATTATAAACTATTTGTGTTTGAAAGAATTCTGCCCCTGCGGCCATCTTTTTTGCCAGCCGTCTTACCCTTATATCTATGGTGCCGGCAAATGGATTCTCGGCTGCACCAAGGAAGAACCTGGGCTCTACATCTATCTCTGTACCGGATTGTAGTTTCTTCTCGTCTCTCATGGTCTTTACCATGTGTAGGAGCTGGACGGAGTCCAGGTCAAATACGGGCTTGGCACCGGGATGGTCTCCAAATTTTGGATGGTCACCGGTTAGACACAGGAGGTTTTTCATCCCCAGCGCTGCTGCACCCAGGAGGTCGCTTTGGAGCCCGATGCGGTTGCGGTCTCGGCAGGTCATCTGGACGACGGGCTCAAGGCCGGCCTCCATGAGTATGATAGCTGAGGCTATACTGGACATTCTCACCACAGATGTCTGACAGTCTGTAACATTAAAGGCATCGGCATAACCCTTCAGGAGGGCCGCTTTTTTCTCTACAACCGTCCTGTCTGCGCCCCTGGGAGGCCCAAGTTCGGCCGTTACCACAAACTTACCTTGCCTCAGTAGTTTCTCCAGATTACTGCCCGCAGTTATATTAATGGTTCCGCTCTTCCTTACTCACCATAATATGCTCCAGCACAAATCTTGACGGGCGTACCGACCAGTCCTTTGGTGGTACGAACCCGTCTATAACATCTTTGTCGCCACTAGCCTCAGAGCGATCATATATTTGTTCCCACACACAGGGGGTCTCTGGGTCAACCTCGCATTTACCATCCTGAGAGCCACCGCAGGGGCCGTTGAGAAGGTTCTTTGCACAGCGGCTTACCGGGCAATAGCCACCAGTATCCCCAATGATGCAGTCTCCGCAGCCCACGCAGCGCTCCCAATATACTCCTGGCTCTATAGTAGCGCCCATAAACACTGCGTCCACTCCGGGAAACACTTTTAGCTCAGTATACCTCTCGGCCAGACACTGTGCACCCACACCACAGGCAAGTGAGATGGCGGCATCGCACCCCTTTATCTTTTCACCAACCTCATCTATAAACTCCGGCTCGCACTGCCTGAGTGCCGTATCCTCTTCCACCTCCAGGCTTAAACCCTCCTTCTTGGCCCATATACGTAGCAAGGCGGCAAGCTCCGCTACCTGTTTCTCGCC
>JBHICS010000286.1:0-2385 GCA_046759685.1 Candidatus Brocadiales bacterium
CGGAGATTTTCACCTCACTCTATAGTTTGGATGAGCGATATACTATATGTTGTAGTCTATTATGAATATTGTACTGCATGTGGCTATGGTGCAGATACGACTCCCACTACAGGCCGGGATTGAGGGGGCGCGGGTGTTGTAGGGCATTATGTTATAAGCACATTGTATGCAAGGTGATACATAGGCCGAGTAGACGTAGAAAGGGCCTCATTGGGCGTCGAGGGATTACAGAGGAAGTGAAATCGTTGCTGCAATTAAGAAATGGGTCAGGATAATATTCTAAAACGATCCTACAGAAACAGGACCACCAGAGGCCGGTTTATCATGTCATGGTCGGATTGTGGCACTTGTATGCGGTTATATCGTGTGATTTATAGCTGCCTCCAACATAAGGCGAGTCCCATTAGATACACGATGACGTAGGGACATAACCCTTCTTTACCGAGCTAGTTACTATAGGTGATGCCAACAACACGCTTTGTAGCGGCCACACGAGCTGTATTGTTGTTATACACCCGAGATTGCCGTAAACCGATGCATGGGACCTCTATTGCAACCTCAAGGGGCCCGTCGCACACTAGTGCGTGCGGTGTGTACACTTTCGGCGGCATTTGCCCTTAAAGGGGTGTGTTATCTCTTATCCCTTACAGATTTGGGCCATGATGCCTTCAAATTGGGCATTTCCGTTAAAGTGTATTACTATCTTACCCTTACTACTGCTGTGGCGTATCTCGACCTTTGTACCTAGGGCCTTCCTCAGCCTGTCCTCCAGTTCTCGGGTATTGTGGGTACCGTTACTACCCGGTCGCCGTTTCCGCTGGGTCTTTCTTTTTACACCCGATGCTAGGGTCTCTATCTGCCTTACAGTAAGACCCTCACTGAGTACCTTTTGGCACAGTCTTTTTTGAAGAGACTCGTCCTTGGCGGCAAGCAGTGCCCGTGCATGCCCTTGAGAGATTGTTCCACGTGAAACATGCTCCTGGACTTCTATGGGTAACTCTAATAGTCTCAGCATGTTAGCAACTGAGGAGCGGTCCATGCCAACGTACTTTCCAACCTCCTCTTGTGTCAGCCCGAAGACCTCCATGAGTTCCCAGAAGGCCCTTGCCTTTTCTATAGGGTTCAGGTCTTCTCGCTGCAGGTTCTCAACTAATGCAACTTCCAAGGATTGTTTTGGCGTGGTTTCCTTTAATATGGCGGGTACGCTACTAAGCCCAAGTTCCTTTGCTGCACGCCACCTTCTCTCTCCTGCTACTAGCTGGTAGCCGTTTTTGGCCGGCCTGACAAGTATTGGCTGGAGCATGCCATGTTCTCTTATGGAATCCACAAGAGACTTTATGGCCTGGGGTGCAAAGTCCCTTCGAGGCTGATGGGGATTGGGTTGGACGCTTTCTGGTCTAATTTGCAGGACGTTATGGTTTGCTTCTGCCTCCACGATGTTTCCGAGGAGCGACTCAACACCCTTGCCGAGCTTTCCCCTGTCCAACATAGCTTTTTACCTCCGGCATTCATCTTGGTCTCCCCTCGGCGGAGAATTATAGCACAAGACCCGTAAGGGTCAACAATAAAACACAATGTGTTTATTTGGGTAGAGGTTTATTATGCTATATGTTGTAATATAACGTTGATTATTCTATATATGTTGTATTAAAATGGCAAAACTTTTTCACTTGAAAAGATGTGTATTTATGTTAAACTGAGCATTTATCAAGTACGGAGAAGGGGGCAAACAACGGTGAAAGAAGCAACACCCAATACAGAGCGTAAAAGACCGCTAGAGCATGTGGAGCGGGAGGTAAGGAAAAGGCTTGAGAAGTGGCTTGAGGGCACTCCCTACCGATTTAACCCCGACACTACCGTTGTTGATACAATAATACGCGGGCTTGCCATAAGGAAGGTGAAAGCAGGTGATGAGTACTGTCCCTGCAGGGTGCTTTCGGGTGATATAGAAAAGGACTCCAAGATTGTCTGCCCCTGCGTCTTCTCGAAGGCTGAAATCGAAAGTGAGGGGATATGCCTTTGTCACCTTTTCGTGGGACCGAATTATGAGGGCTAGCCAGCGTCTCCGGACCATCCCATAAGCTCTCTTATCTTTTCTCCGATATCCGCTGATTGCACCAACGCCTCTCCCACAAGTATTGCATCCAATCCTGCCTTTTCTAAACGCATTACATCATTTCTTGATTTGATACCGCTTTCGCTTACAACGGTTTTATCATCAGGGATAAGTGGCCTGAGTCTGAGAGTAGTTTCGAGATCAATCTTGAATGTATGGAGGTCTCTGTTGTTTATCCCCAGCAGCGTAGCAGGAGTATCGAGCACCTTTTTTACTCTCCGCCGCGAGGGTCTCCAGATCCTCGAGTTCTTGCTCCTTCACGTCTGAGA
>JBHICS010000287.1:0-2376 GCA_046759685.1 Candidatus Brocadiales bacterium
CAATCGATCTGATGGGCGACGAACGCTTCCGGATCGATCCCGGCTTTTTCGAGCTCCTCTCGATTCGGCAGCCCGCGACGCCTCATGCGCGGACGTTTGATGAAATCTCGGACTTTCTCCAAGAGCTTCTCGTCCAAGTCAAATTGTCCCAGATGACCGACACCCTCCTTTCCTCTCTTTATGCTGAAGACTTATCTATTGCCACAACAATGGCCCCGGGACTGGAGGCCACTGAGAAGGCCCTCCGGAACAACCTGTGCAGGACCTTCAGAAAGGTGCTAAATATGTGCAGCGGTGAACCACATCGCTTGGTAAGGGTGCTTCTAAGTAGATGGGACACATTTAATATTAAGACCGCCTTGAGGGGGAAACAGACGGAGCGGCCCATGGAAGAGGTAGTGTCAGCCTTTATTCCCATTGGGGAACTGGATGAGTCAAGGCTTGTTGAACTTCTCAACCAGTCCAGTATCGAGGCAGTTATAGATACCCTCGCTACTTGGGGTTCCCCCTTTACTTCACCGCTCAAGCAAGCCCTCCCTGAATACCTTAAGAAAGGCCGTCTCACCACCCTGGAGGAGGCCTTGGATAACCACTACTTCAGATGGGCGCTCCTAGAAACACAGTGGGGAAGTGAGGATGAACATTCAGTAAGGGACATAACACAAGACCAGATAGACTACTCAAATGTGGTTGTTGCTTTAAAGATATTGAACAAACAGGTGAAGCACGGCGAAGTGAACTTTATCTCTGGCGGACACATGTCTCACGATTTCCTGGACCTCCTCTCTTCGCTCAAAAGCTTGGATGAGGTTGTGACTGAACTCGAAAAAACCAGGCTTGTGCAGACCTTTGGAGATTCTTTACCTTGCGAACCCCAGAAGTCCGCTGATATAGAACATTACCTCTCTGTTATTCTTATTAAAAAGTGGAGTGATCAGTTAAGAAAAGATCCTCTTTCTATATCCGTTATCTTGGGGTTTCTAGGCCGGAAAATAAGGGAGTTCTTAAACCTCAGGATGATAGCCCGAGGAAAGGCGCATAACGTGCCAGCAGAGATTATAAGGAAAGAGTTGCTCCTTGCCTAAATATGCTTTTTAAAGAGGGCCGCCCCACCGTGCTACTGCAGGGGTCGTAGGTGGCAGCTATCATTTGTGGTTCAAATAAAATTGCTTTCACTCATAAAAAGTGTAAGATTCTCCTCCGAGGGAGGCCATGTAGTGTATAAACTCTCATCTAACTCTATAAGAGTAAAGCTCATCGTAATATTCCTGTTGTGGTCACTTGCCCCACTCCTCATGCTGAAATTCGTCGTCTTTCCTATAGTGGTGCAAAGCGCCTTTGAACAGACAGTGATACAGAATCTTAGAGGTGTCGGCCACAAACAGAAAGAGTTTGTATTCTCTTGGATGAGGGAACGCAAAGACGACGCCTTTCTACTGGTTACTGACCCATACGTAAGGGACTTCTACAGCATGACACCCGACAGTGAGGAATACAGAAAACTGTTGGCCAGGTTAGAAATGGCAAGGGATACTCATGGTTACAAAGAGATAATTATCTGTGGCGGAGACGGCAGTGTCTTTGCCTCAACGGAAAAGGAGTCTGTAGGTATACAAATGGCAGAGTATGATTACTTCCAGGAGGCCGTAAGAGGTAAGACCTTCGTCTCTCAGGTCAAACCCTCTATCTTGCCTGTCCTCAATGAATTTGGAGAAAAGGAGTCTGGTGTGCCGACCTTCTTTGTCTCGGCCCCCATTCGTGATGAAAAGTATAATATACGTGGGGTGTTGGTCCTGCAGGTAGACCGGGTGTTCCTGAGCCGCGAGATGCGCAAGGTAAAGTTGGGTGAGACGGGCGAGACATATCTAGTAAATAAAGATGGTTTTATGATAACAGAGTCCAAATTTATTCCCACCATAAGACAGATGGGGTTGATTAACAAGAGGACCTCTCTGGAGCTTAAGGTGGTAGACCCAAATACAGGCAGGCTGACAAAGGCAACCGAGGAATGTCTCAAGGGCAGAGAGGGTTATGATGCCCATGGATACCCAGATTATCGAGGGGTGCCAGTCTTGGGGGTATGGCATTGGCTGCCTGAGTACGAATGGGGTGTAATCTCAGAGATCGACGTAGACGAGGCCTACGGATCCATACACGCCCTGAAGAAGCACTTTTTTTACATAATCATCACCCTATTCGCTGTCCTGGTGGTGGTAGTACTTTATGTCGGCCGCAGGATTGTTGTACCCATCATTCATGTCAATGAGGCGACAAAAAAGATTGCTTCCGGAGACTACACCCAGAGGTTAAAGGTCACCACTAACGATGAATTAGGAGAACTCGCCAGTTCTTTTAATTCTATGGCCAAGACATTAG
>JBHICS010000288.1:0-2366 GCA_046759685.1 Candidatus Brocadiales bacterium
AACCTGATACCCACGCCGAAGAGGTTTTAAAAGATTTACCTAAGGCAGGTTTGTAAACTACGTGCTAAACATTTAATTTGCAAGAACAAGAATATGACCAGAATCACCATCATTAAGGAAGATATTACAAGGCAAGCAGTGGACGCCATAGTGAACGCCGCAAATAGTAGCCTGCTCGGCGGCGGAGGCGTTGACGGTGCAAGTCATCGGGCGGCTGGACCGGAATTGCTTGAGGAATGCAGAACACTTGGGGGCTGTGAGACAGGTGAGGCAAAAATTACAAAGGGCTATCGTCTGCCGGCTAAGTACGTAATACATACCGTCGGTCCTATTTACGGCCGGGAAGGTGGGAAAGAGGCAGAGTTATTGGCCAATTGTTACAAGAACAGTCTTAATCTAGCCAAAAAGCACCAGATTAAAACTATTGCTTTTCCTGCCATTTCTACCGGGGTGTACGGTTACCCGAAGGATGAGGCGGCAAGAATCGTCTTTAACACCGTTAATGATTTTATTGCCAAAGATGATTCTTTGGAGGAGATTCGCTTCGTACTGTTTTCCGGCAGTGATTTAACGTTATATGAGAAAATCTCCAAGGAATAACATGATAAACAAAGGGTAACCATCGGTGGGCGCCCCTATGCGGTTAGAGATTGAGTGTGCCATGTAATCTCTTCAGGGCCGCAAATTTCTCCGAACTCCCTAACTGGCTCTTCTTTATCCCCGCTTCCAACACCGCAACGGTCTGGTCGTACGTCTCCCTGTCCACAGGGTACGGATACCCATCCTTACCGCCGTGTGCAAAGCTGAAGCGTGCGGGGTCACGAACAGAGGCCCTAGCGCCGTATATCAACTCAGAGACAAGTGCCAGCGCCCTTATCGTTTTGGGGCCTACGCCCTTTATGGCCAATAATTCTTCAAAGCCGTGGGGGTTATGTTCATGTGCATTCAGCAGGATTTTCTCAAGGCGACTCGTGTTGTAATCCATCCGATGGATGGGGTGCCGGGCAGGCATATCAAGGACTTCCTTTGGCTTAACCAACTGCTTCTCGGACATAGTCTTCAGGTCCTTCAAAAGGGCGTTAATATCCGAGGATACCAGTTGGGAACTCATCTCTCTTGATTTGCGGCTATCCCTTGCCGTCATGTCAAGGACATCAGCCTTCGACTGGGCGCAGATTGCACTATGGGGTTCTTCTACAAGGTTACTAACTCGGCTAGAAAGCCAGTGATAGCGGCGCGCCGACCGCCTCTCCTCGTTCATCCCCTGCTGGATGACGGCCCACACTCCCCCCTTGGTAAAGACAATGTTATGGTGATATATTTGGTGGCCGTCCTGAAGGGCCACATTATCAACCTTTGCGCTCATCCTGCTGTTATAGACCAGCCCTTCTATCGTGCCGTTGGGCAGGGACAGCTTATCGCCCCAATCCCTTAGTTCGTCAGGCGTCTTGCGCGACGTCTTGCCCTTACCGCCGCAGATAAAGATACCAAGCTCTTTCTCACGGCCTCTCAGGCCCTCCTTAAGTGCGCCCAGGGTGGTAGTGGTCAACCCGCTCGAATGCCAGTCAAAACCCAGCACACAACCAAACGACTGGAACCAGAATGGGTCGGAGAGTTTTACCAGCATCTCCTCCGGCCCCCACTCCTCGATAATAACGTTGGATATGCCCCTTGCCAGCCGCGTCATCCTCTGGAACAGCCAGCGAGGGGCCTTCCCACCGTGGAGTGGAAGATTAGCGATACCGGTTCTCATTAACAGGCCTTTATGTCAAAAAACCTCTGCTTCAGAAATATTTAACGCCCTATATAATTATAAATAGAGCGCTCTTAGTCACAATTCCCAACAAGCAGTCTACCCCACCCTATTGCTACAAATCCGCTACAGTATATCCAAATTTTGCCAGTACCTCCTTCTCCACGTGGTGCATAGTCCTGGCGCTTTTTTTGTCGGCATCATTGTAACCCAGGAGATGGAGCACACCGTGAACGACATAGAGCATGACTTCACCCTCTACCCCGGTCTTTGTCTCAGCGGCATACTCGACGGCAACAGGCACACACACGACCACCTCACCTGATATGCGCTTGGCGCCTGTGTCAAGTGGAAAGGATAGGACGTCTGTGGGCTCTTCGCGACCGAGGAATCTCTTGTTGAGTCTTGTTATCTCGTCTTTATCTACAAAGACTATGCTTAGTTCTGCATCTACCTTTTTGCGGTGCAGGGCTTCCTTCACCACCTCCCTTACCCGCTGCCTCTTTATAGGATAGGCGTCCTGGAGGTTGGTGACGGTTATCTTCATGACGTCTCTTCATGTGAGCCGTAGGCCTCCACGATATCCTGCACAAGCCTGTGGCGTACTATATCG
>JBHICS010000289.1:0-2365 GCA_046759685.1 Candidatus Brocadiales bacterium
CAATGATTACGATAATACCGTGAATATGATTTGGCATAATAATATATTCATCTATCGTCAAATGTACTCGTAAATTATCCGTTCTTAACCATTCATTTTTGACAATTGCCCCATATTCATTCAATCGCATTTCACCATCTATCACATCACCAAATAAACACTTCCCGTTATGTGTGCATATCGTTATAAAATACGCCCCCACCTGGGAATAGTTGTACCCCTTTAATCGGATGGAACGGCGGTGGTGTTTACCTGGGTTGCATGCCATCGTATTTTCTTGGGTACGCTGGTGCCGCAGGGCTTCTAGCCCCTTTTATTATCATGACCTGTCCGTTTCCTTGGATTTTTGACTATTATTACGGACATATAGCCCTTTCCACTGCCCTTTAGACTGCTGAGGTTGCGGGTGATGCATGCGTTTTCGAGTCCCACGTGAGAGGCAAACACAGACGTCTCTGCTAGGCCCAGCTCCTCAAGGAGCGCGATTACTTTACCGAGTCTTTTTGCTACTTTCATAAGCACTGTGGTGTCAAAGTCCTCAAGGATGGGCCTTAGTGCTTCTACATCATCAGATACGGGTATTACTGCAAGTCTTTCGTCCCGTTGTGCAAGCGGTAGGTTTACAAGACTTGCAGCAGCGTTGAATGATGTGACGCCGGGTATAGTGTGGATATTTTCTTCAGGAATCATGTCCCTTAGACATCTGAGTAGATATACATATGTACTGAAGGTCAGTGAGTCACCTATTGTAAGGAACGCAACGTCTTTACCCTCCGCTAACTCATCTTTGATTGCCCTTGCGGCATCAAGCCAGAACCCCTGGAGTTTGTCCTCATTCTTTATCATGGGGAAGACCTTCTCGATCACTTTCTTGCCGTTTATCATTGGCTGGACGATTTCCAGCGCCATGCTCTCTTCTTTAATCCCTGCCTTGGGTACAAAGACCACGTCTATCTCCTTAAGGATACGAAGGGCCTTTAGGGTGAGCAGCTCTGGGTCTCCTGGCCCGATACCGATGCCGTAGAAATTACCTAGCTTGTGGGAGGGCATTTTTTAGGCAAAGCCTTCTGACACAAATACCATTACGTTCATACTGTCTGAATTGACCTTGGCAAGAGATGAAAGGTTGTATTCTTTAATGTTTTCATTATCCAGCGAGAGGTTTTCGCACAAATACACCTTTTTCTCCTTCACGCCGCCCCTTTGTAAGGCATGACACACAAGCTTGGGGCTTACTGCGGCGTCGTTGAGGACGGCCACTTTGTTGTGTGTCTTGGCGATTTCGACTAGGTTATCTAGTTCCGTCTTACGGCCATGAAGACTCACGAAGTGGGCGTCACTCCAGTGCAGCCCTATTGAAGAGAAGGCAAGTTGGATGGAGCTGATTCCTGGTATTATGTCGCAATTTTCTTTCCCCAACCTGGTGATAACCAGCCTCGCATAACTAAAGAACCCGGGGTCACCGCTCACAAGCACAACGACCTTCTTTCTGGAACTCAGTCTTTCTATCTTGGTCAACAGGGCCCTGTAATTCTTACCAAGGATGAGTTTTTCGGCCTTTACCTCCGGGAACAGGTTTAGAAGCCTCCTGCTGCCCACCATCACATCTGCATCCTGGATGCGCTTAAGGCCCATAAGGGTCATATAGCCCAGCGCCCCTGGGCCGCAACCTATGATACTTACATTGTTTCCAATCTTTTTTGCCAATTCCTTGCCCCTTCTGAAATACCTATAACGGTCATTTGCATGTCGAACAGCACAACCCCAGCATCTGTCTTAGGGCCAAGTAGCTCCCTTGCCTTGTTCTCAATCTTGTTGGCTACATCTTCCATCATGTAGAGCTTGCCCCTTTGAGCTAGCTGCTGTATTCTACCCTCGACAGTAGGAGAGTCTTTGATAGCCTCAACAATACCCTCTTCCAGGTTGTTTTCCTTAAGGACCTTTACGACAACGTCCATAGCCGGTGGTGACTTCAGGCTATGGGTATCTAGGTCGCCGCGGATGAGTTTGGCAAGTTTGCCGGGATGTCCGGCCAGTATTGTCCTTAGAAACCCCCGTTTTCTGGCCTCCCTGAGCATAAACCCCAGGTAGTTGCTCATCTGCACTACCTGTTCAGCGGGCACTTTGAACGCCCGCAGAGTCGCATTCTCTCCCAGGTTTCCGGGTACAAGTATGACCGTCTCGCGGCCCATTGCCCTGGCCACGTCCAGGGCGCACACTAGGGATGCCTTGAGGCTCTCCTGGGACATAGGTCTTACGATACCGGTAGTGCCTATTATTGAGATACCGCCCAGGATGCCCAACCTGGGATTGAACGTCTTTACTGCTATTTCCTCTCCCCCAGGTACGGAGATAGTCACCTTCA
>JBHICS010000290.1:0-2344 GCA_046759685.1 Candidatus Brocadiales bacterium
TAGCTACTATCATTTCCTTTATACCTCTAAAAGAGTAAGCAGCATGATTCCGCCGCTACATTCACCCACTGTATTTAAACACGGGGCCCAAGTTTTTTAGCCCTTCCACCGTTTCATCCATGGCCTTGAAAAATTGCTCCGCGGGAGATGGAGAAAGCCACTGGATTCTCTGAGTATCAAGCCCAACGTCCTTGAGGACTTCTGTTGCATGGTCAATCCTCTTTTTTGCCCAGGCGTGCCCTGTTTGGTATGGACACTCCCCTTGTAAGGACGCTGCTACCACAGCACCATCGGCCCCTTCCTCGAAGGCCCTTAGTACAAGAAGCGGATCCATCTTTCCTATGCAAGAGACCTGTACTGTCCTTATATTACTTTCTGTCTGGTTTAATCTTGATATCAGACCTTCAGACTGGGGGTCGTACTGGCAAAGGAACACAACTACCCTGGGCCCAAGCTCCGGGCCAGAAAATCCCTCTATAGCCTTTGCCAGGGCACTCTCTCCCTGGTCTTCGTAACGGTCCATAAGGGTTATAGCCCTGGCGGGACACTCTACCACACAGATACCGCAGGCCTGGCAGTCAACGCCTATCTTGGCTGTCTTTTCCACTCTGTTTAGTTCGGGCACATCATATGGACATACCCTTACACATGTTAAACAGGCTGCACAGAGTTCTGGGTCTACCTCTGCACCCGCACCGCAGTTAAGGCAGCGCCTGGCCTCCATCATTGCCAGTTTTTCTGAATATCCCAACTCGACCTCACTGAAGTCATGTATCCTATTACTTGCAGAGAGACTTGGCATCTTCTCGCGGGGTTTACCTTTTATAAGTCCAATCTTGTGGGAGGAGAGGTCTGTCATTGGCGTGAGAGCCTTAGGTGCGACGAATTCTTCATTTCTGAGATAACTATGTATGGCCCTAGCTGCCCTTCTGCCATGGGCGATTGCCCCTATAAGTGTACCGCCTACCAGTACAGCATCACCACCAGCAAAGACGCCAGGTCTGTCTGTGGCCAAGGTTTCTTCTCTTACCCCAATGACATTCTTTGAGGTTGCTCGAACACCAGAGTTGTCCAAAGGCCCTAGCTCTGGTGACTGCCCAATAGCCACAATGACATTATCTACATCCAGGACGAACTCCGAACCTGTTATGGGTATCGGCCTCCGTCTGCCACTTTTGTCTGGCTCACCCAATTCCATCTTTATGCACTTTAAGGTCTGAACCTTGTCATGGCCCAAGATTTCTACTGGCGACGCCAGGAATGTGAACCGCACACCCTCCTCTTCGGCCTCCACACGCCCCTCCTCTTCACAGGGCATTTCCTCAACAGACCTGCGGTACATGAGTGTAACTTCCTTTGCACCCACTCGCAGTGCAGTACGCGCAGAGTCTAAGGCCGTATCACCTCCACCAATTACTGCTACCCTCTGCTCAAGGTCTATGGCCCTTCCCAAGCTTATCTTCCTAAGAAATTCTATTGCAGGTATCACCCCGGTAAGGCCCTCCCCTGGTATATTCAGCTTCAGTGATTTATGGGCCCCTATTCCTATAAAAATAGCCTTAAAACCCTGATCAAAGAGGGAATCAAAGGTGATGTCAGAACCCAGCTTTTTCCCCGTCTGAAGTTCAACATCAAGGGACAGGATGTTGTTTATGTCAAAGTCTAGGGAATGTCTTGGCAAGCGGTAGCGTGGAACCCCTGTGCGTAGCATTCCTCCAGGCTCAAGGAGTTCTTCGAAGATTACGCACCTGTATCCGAGCAGTGCCAGGTCATTTGCTGCTGCAAGCCCGGCAGGGCCAGCACCGACAATGGCTATCTTTTCCTCATATCTGGTCTTTGGGCCTTCTTGTAGCAGACTGAAATCCTTGTCCGACAGGAATCTCTTCAGCCATGCAATGGCTATGGGGTCATCTACGGCTGAGCGCCTGCATGCGTCTTCACACCTTCGCGTACAGATGCGACCGCATGAAGCGGGAAACGGATTTTTAGACCTTACCAGTTGAAAGGCCTCTTCGAACCTTCCTCTGGCAACAAGTTGCACATAGTCCCTGGCGTCCTGATTTATGGGGCACGCCGCTATACACGGCGCCTCCTCCTTTACACTTGTACTACTCACTCCTGCTCCTTCTAGGTCATGATACTATCTATATAAAAAAGTTCCCCAGTGTTTTCATCATTAAAATTCGTTTACTGGGGAACAGGGATGACTTAGGGTAGGTGAGAACGGAAGGCTATCTCAAAAGGACACACACAGACTGAGCCCTTCTCCTTACCAACTCTATGCAAGCCCAACAAGAATATGGAGCTTTGTTTTGTCTAGATATTTAAAAATACAATAAATGCC
>JBHICS010000291.1:0-2297 GCA_046759685.1 Candidatus Brocadiales bacterium
CTATGAGTGTAAGAAAGGAGGCTATCATGGCGAGGTTTATCTTCACGTCACCAAAGATAGCAGGATAGTAACCTGCTACTGCCACAGCTCCCATAGTAAAGAGCACATCATGTACAAGGGCAAAGACCGCGGCAACGCCAAACTTGACCTCACCAAAACGAATCCATATGTAGATAATGATGGCTACCAGGGCAAATATAAGGGCCAAAGAAGCCCTGTTCTTCATCTCCCCTGCCACTGTCGAACCGATGCTTACCACCCTCTTCAGGGGTTCGGTCACCATAAAGGCCTCAGAGAGGGCAGTCTTCATTGTCTCAAACTCGGAGGTCTTTACGCGGACCTTTACCGAACCATATGCCTTGCCAGGTGCAAGGGCCTCTGCTAAGGCACCGGCGTAACCCGATTTCGAGAGTGTATCCTCTATCCTCTCTTTCGACATGGGCTTACTCAAGTTTATAAGCACCAAAGATTTGCCCTCTTCACCGGAAACCTGCGCACCGCCCGTCTCCGGCAGTATCTTGAAGCTTACCTCCACCTTCTCCCGGAAAAGATTATCTTTAAAGGTAGACATTACGTCCTCACTAATTTTTTCCTGGATCTTACCGGCCCTTAAGGGACTTATCTCCATTGTGAAGGATTCAGAGGGCGCCTTCAGAGAGATTATTCTGGTAACGCCAAGCCCCATGAGCTCGTCTCTCAAGGTCTCCTCCCCCTGGGGGCTCTCCAACTCTATCCTAAGAGAGGTATCCGTCTGAAAGGTAAATGCGGGGAATTTAACGGCCCTGTCCATCTCCTCCCTTATATGCATCAGGGTATTCTTTGAACCGCGTATTTCGAGCCGCGAACTGACCAGTTTTCTCGTTCTCTCCCCCCGCATGACAACGACGATGTCAGTAAAACCTCTCTTCTGGAGTTCAAGCTCGATGAGAGTCGGGTCCACAGCCTTACTGAGGTCAAGCTCAAGCCCTCCCTGCTCAACAGGCATTGCCCCTGGGGCCACCGTGCGAGGTGCCATCTCTCTAATCTCACCAAAGCTGAGACTCACTTCACTAAAGGCCAGACCTGGTATGCCCTGGGAAAGCAGCTCCACGGTCTCAACCCGTGCACCAGCATCCCTTAAGGCAGGCACGACAATTTCAAAACTCTGAGTAGATACCCCAACGGGTAAAACGGAGACGATATCTTCATCGGTATATCCCATACTGGCAAGCTGTCGCCTTAGTTCCCATTCCTCTCCCGGGGCCTGTAGCATCAGGTGCAAGATTGTAGGTGCTGCGCCAGCGGCTATATTCCCGAGTTGGTCTCTTAACGCCTTTTTTATGTCGCTCTCCAGTTTCTCAGTAGCCTTTTCATCACTTAAGCCCTTTATTCTTATTCCAAACTCTGAGGCTTCAGCCGCGGCCGCGGTAGCAGTACCCCATATACCCTGCACCTCTGCATCGCCGTAACCGGCCCGGACCAGTGCATCCCTCACGGTGCCTGTTGGTGTGGGATCAGCTAGTTGTAGATGTATCAGTGTGCCGCCAGTAAAGTCTATATCGTACTTCTCTACGCCCCTCAACTTGAACATCACCAAACCAAGGGCGATCATCACGATAGATGCCACAGCGGTCGTCCTGAAGAAACTAAGGAGCTCAAGGTGGGGTCTCTGGAAGAGTTGTAACATCCTGAACGCCTTCATCTCCAGGACCTCAAAGATTACCCTGGTAACAAATATAGCGGTAAAGAGGTTTACAATAAGACCTACCGTGAGGGTTATACCAAAGCCCTTAACGGGACCGGTGCCCACGGCGTAAAGTATCAGGGCGGTGATAAGTGTGGTCAGGTTTGAGTCGATGATAGTGCTGAAGGCCTTATCGTAGCCGGTCTTTAGAGCAAGGGGGATTGCTTTCCCCTTGTCTTTCTCCTCCCTAATCCTTTCGAAGATAAGCACATTGGCATCCACAGCCATACCTACAATCAACACCAATCCTGCGATACCAGGAAGGGTCAGCGTAGCCCCTAATAACGCCAGCGTACCTATGACAAGAAAGATATTTAGACCCAATGCAAGATTGGCCACCAGGCCGGCACCAAGGTAATATACGCCCATAAAGGCTACCACAAACAAACCACCCGCCAGGCCCGCTATTAGACCATTTCTTATGGAGTCCCTACCCAGGCTGGGTCCCACACTCATCTCCATTTCCATCTCAAGGTCGGCAGGGAGGCTACCTGCCCTCATAATGGCCAAAAGGTTGTTCACCTCGTCCTGTGTGAAATTACCCTCGATAACGCCCCTGCCCGGTATGCGCTCG
>JBHICS010000292.1:0-2286 GCA_046759685.1 Candidatus Brocadiales bacterium
GAGATGACTGAAATCATACGGCAGATTGATGAAGAAATAGAAGAAGCTGTTACCTTTGGGAAAAACAGCCCCTCTCCCGATAAGCGTGCACTATTTGAAGATCTCTACTAAGTCCCCCTTTTTTGCCCTTTAAAGACTTTTATTAGCTTGCGCAAGGAGAGATAAGATTGCCTTGGACTAAAGTACCGGTGGATACATCTGAGTCTTTAACGGTCCCCAAACAGGGGGCAGAGGGCAAGAGATGTATTGCCTATCATGAGGCCGTTAATGAAGCACTTGCCCAGGCCTTGGAGAGGGATGACTGTGTCTTTGTGATGGGGCAAGGGGTGGATGACCCTGGCGGGGTCTTTGGCACTACTCGAGACCTTGGTAAAAGATTTGGTGAGAACCGTGTATTTGACACGCCGATTGCCGAAAATGGTATTACAGGCATAGGCGTTGGTGCAGCGCTTGCCGGGATGCGTCCGGTTATAGTCAATATGCGGATGGACTTCATGCTTATGGCCATGGACCAGATTGTTAACCATGCTGCAAAGTGGAGGTACATGTTCGGTGGTAGGGTCACCGTTCCACTGACCATCCGTTGCATCATAGGGAGGGGATGGGGGTCTGCCGCACAGCACTCTCAGAGCCTCCAAGCACTGTTTATGCACATCCCAGGTCTAAAGGTAGTGATGCCTAGCACACCTTATGATGTAAAGGGACTGCTGTTGGCCAGCATTGTAGATGAAGATCCAGTAATATTTATTGAGCACAGATGGTTATACAACCAGCTTGGCTACGTGCCTGAAGCGCCGTATCTAATCCCCTTTGGTAAGGGTGTGGTAAGAAAAAAGGGGAGGGATGTTACGGTAGTCGGTATTTCACATATGGCTGTTGAGGCCTGCAAGGCCTCCCAAAGCCTCAAGGAAGAAGGTATAGACGTGGAAATTATTGATATGCGCACCCTCTCACCCCTGGACGAACATCTTCTTTTTGAATCTGTAAAGAAAACAGGCAGGCTGGTGATAGCTGATACTGGTTGGAAGACTTGTGGCGTAGGGGCAGAGATTGCGGCCCGAGCAGCTAGTGGAGTCTTTGATTACCTGAAGGCGCCTATTTTACGGATTGGGACGGCTGATACACCTACTCCCTCAAGCTACGAGCTGGAAAAGGCATTTTACCCCGGTTCAGAAGACATAGTTTCTGCTGTAAAGGAAGTACTCGGGTGAAGCCCTCAATATCGATAATAATACCGGCATTAAATGAGGAGAGTAACATCAAAGCCACTGTTGGCGAAGTTATCGATGCCATAGGAAATGGGTTCAGTGACTATGAGTTGCTTATCTTCAACGACGGTAGCAGCGACAACACTGGAGCGATTGCCGAAGAAATTGCTGCGAAGAACGAAAAAGTTAAGGTTGCACACAACGGGGCGACTAAAGGCCTGGGATATAGCTACAAAGAGGGCGTTGAGCTAGCAGAAAAGGATTATATAATGATGATTCCGGGTGATAACCAGTTTCCAGCCAACACTATTAAAAAGATGTTAGACACCGTAGGAAAGGCCGATATTGTTGTACCATTTATTTCTAACATGCACACCCGCCCTATGGCAAGAAGAATCGCCTCATGGGGTTTCACCAAAATGATGAACCTCTTATTTAATCTAGATTTGAGCTATTATAATGGGACTGTAATCCATAGAAAAGACGTTATTACGCCCATACCAAGCTGTTCGAATAGTTTCGCCTACCAGGCTGAGATATTGACCAAACTCATTAAATCTGGTCACAGCTATGTAGAAGTGGGGAGCTCCATAATCGAGAGGCAGTTCGGTGTCTCGAAGGCCTTTTCTTTTAGCAATACAGCAGGTGTTCTGTGGGCCGTAATCGGTTTGTTTCAGGAGGTTCATCTCAGCGGCAAAGAAAACTATAGAAAACCGACAAAAAAGATTGAAATGGCAGGACAGATCCAACGTTAAACTTTTGGCCTCTTCCCTGTGACCTCTCTTACATGAGGGTATAATCTAACCTGAAGTTATTGATGACATTATGAAGATTCTGTGGGTGGTAAAGGCTATAGATTTCATTGACCCTATAGGGATAATGCTGCTTTCTTCCCTTGCCAAGAAAAACGGCCATAGCTGCCACCTTGGTATATTAACCAGGGAAAATGTTATGGAGAAGGTCCAGAGGCTTCGGCCTGACGTAGTAGCATACAGTACCTCCACTGGAGAACACAAGTATTATCTGGAATTTAACAACCAACTTAAATCTAGATTTAAGGATATCTTTAGTGTCATGG
>JBHICS010000293.1:0-2240 GCA_046759685.1 Candidatus Brocadiales bacterium
CAGGATGGGTTTTCGACAGTTTGTTATTTTTTGGATGGAGATGGATCTTTATCCAGTGCAGGATGCCAGCGGTCCCGGACTTGTCATTGACTGCTACGCCAGGCGGTCTCTTGAGGAGTTTCCCTGTATCAAAGATGTTGTATATCTCTTCATTTTTGAGCATCCCGTCCAGATGTATTCCTGCTAGGGTCACATTAAATTTTTCACCTATCAGGGGTTGATTGGGCGGAATCGTATGACCCAATTCCTTACGGAAGTAGTCTGCGATGTCGGTGATTATGGTGGTGTCAATGCTGTCGTCACCCCTGATCATCATATATTCGATCACCAGCGCCTCTATGGGTGTATTACCCGTACGTTCCCCGATTCCCAGGAGTGTGCCGTTGGCACCGCTGCACCCGTACAGCCAGGCGTTAGAGGCGTTGGATACCGCACGGTAGAAGTCATTGTGTCCGTGCCACTCCAGGTTCTTGGAGGGTACACCTGCAAAGTGAGTAAGCCCGTATATGATGCCTGGAACGCTCCTTGGGAGCATCGCCCCCGGGAAGCCTACACCATAACCCATGGTGTCGCAGGCCCTGATCTTGATAGGTATCTTACTCTCCTCGGACAGCTTCATGAGCTCCTTTGCAAATGGCGCCACAAAGCCATAGAAATCGGCCCTTGTAATGTCCTCAAAGTGGCAGCGGGGGATTATCCCTTCGTCCAGGGCTGCGCGGACAATGTCCAGGTAACTCTCCATGGCCTGACTTCTATTCTTGCGCAGTTTCAAGAATATATGGTAGTCAGAGGAGGAGGTCAGTATGCCTGTCTCCTTAAGGCCCATTTCCTTTACCAGTTTAAAGTCTTGCTTGTTCGCCCTGATCCAACCGGTGACCTCTGGGTATTTGTATCCCCTTTCGAGGCACTTTGTTACTGCTTCCTTATCCTTATCATTGTAAAGGAAGAACTCGCACTGCCTTATCAAGCCCTTCTCCCCCCCGAGTTGGTGTAGCATGTCGTAGAGGTCTACTATCTGTTTTACTGTGAATGGGGGGCGTGCCTGCTGGCCGTCGCGGAAGGTGGTATCTGTTATCCAAAGCTCTTCCGGCGGCTCCATAGGGTTTAGCCTGTAGTTGAATGGTATCTTTGGGACATGTCCGTAGGAGAACATTTCTCTAAAGAGGTTGGGTTCTTCCACATCCTGGAGGGTGAAGGTGTAGTCCTCTTCCACCAGACATCGTCGGCGGTCATCGAATTGTAGCATAACTTATCTTAACTCCTCAAAAGACACAAAGTGTGTGGGTGGTTATCTTTAAAGTGCGAACGTGCTTTGGCGTGCGCAAATGTATTCCTAGAAGCATATTAGCAAAGAGGTGTTCTACATGTCAAGGACAAAGCCCCTCGCTTAAGGCATGGCTGCTGCAATTTGGTATACATTAATACTTCCAAGAGTTACCCAAGAGTGGGACTAGAAACTAAGTTTGGCTGGACCATGCAGACTGGGATGGCCTTGCATGCGTATATAGTTAGCAGGATGAGTCATGGACGCATCCTGTATAATGCATTAGATGGATATAGGTGGCTCTGTGAGGGAGGGGCGGTTTATCAGCTATATTCAAGATCTTTCTCGCCTGCCAATTCTTCCCTTTCAAACTCTGCCCCCACCACGGTGAAGAACCTTTTTTTAATGGCATCGGAGGTTACCTTTAGCAATGCCTTTTTGTCACTTGCCATGCCAAAAATGCCTAGTTCGATACTACCTGCCGCCATGTTAGAGTGTCCGCCGGCATTTTTCCCAAATGCCTTTTGCAGTAGAAGACCCAGGTTTACCCTTGGGTCACGGCTTCGCGAGGATATGTGTGCCTTGTCCTCACATATTCCTGCAACGAGGACCGTGTCCACGCCTTCTAACTGTAACATTACTTCAGCAGCCTGGGGCAGGGCATCTCTGTCGGTTATAAATTCGACAAATGAGGCAAGGTAAGAACCTCGAATCTCTCTGTTACGGATGGCCCTACCAATTATGTCTAAGGTCTCAGAACTCATAGGTGGATTTTCTATCTCTTGTAGAAGGTTGAAGTCTATCAAAGGAGACAGGAACGCAACGGCCTCCATGTCTTCTGGTGTGGTGTTGCGGGTGAAGTCGTTGGTATCTACCTTTATCCCGTACAACAGAGCGGTGGCTAGTGAGGGGTCTGGTTTTATGTCAAAGAGTCTGATATATCGAGTCATTATGGTGGAGGTGGCACCTATCTTGT
>JBHICS010000294.1:0-2215 GCA_046759685.1 Candidatus Brocadiales bacterium
GCCTTGACGATGCGTATGCCCGCAAGCATCTCCCTCAATGCCTCGGTAAGCTGGGCCATGCGCTCTAGGGTGGCCTCACCATGCTTCCTTACCTTCCTGCCGAAGATGGTTATAGGCGGGAGAAAGAAGGGCAGGGCTATTATGGCCAGCAAGAACAATTTCCAGCTAAAGTACAGGGCCAGGCCAAGTCCGCAGAAAAACCGCATGGGCAGGAGCACCACATCACCAAAAAGCACTATAAGGCCCATCTGCGTTACCCGGAGGTCGTTTATCACCCTCGACAGCAGGTCGCCGCTCTTTCTGTTGTCAAAGAAGCTTGGCGATTGAGGAAGGAGGCTCTCACATAGGCGGTTGCTTATATCAACGTACACACGCCATATTATGAAGTACTTCAAGTAGTTTTGGAGGTAGTTGGACAGGAAGATTATGGGGGCAAGTATAATGGCCAGGATGCCTATATTTGTGTAAGAGCTGGTCATCGTCCCCACCCAGGCCTTCAACTCCTTGACCTGCGCCACGTCTTGAAGGCCCTTTTTCAGTTCCTCTTTCCATTTCAGGGGTGAGGCAGCCTGCGTCTTGGCTTGTGAACCTTCTTGCGGGGATGAGGCAATACGCGCCTCTCTCTCAGAAAGCCTGTCGAGGACAGGTTTTACAAGGGCTAGCTGCGCCCCGACGGCCACGGTGTAGATGACCATAAACGTCAGGGCAAGGATGCCTGTCTTCCAGTATGGCCTGGTGAATGCAAATAGCCTCAGGCACTCTCGACCCATAACTTTGTGTGATATGTGTGGCATTTTTAGTCTTTGTAGTGTTGATTTCCAGCCATAGAGAGTTTACTGCAATACACTCTGCTGGTGGCGCTGGGCCATGTAGTCCTCCAGGGCATCCTCCCAGGCTCGCAGCGGCTCAAGGCCCAGGGCCTTAAGCCCTCTGGAACCTAGTACGGAATAATCGGGCCTCATGACCTTGCTTCTGAATTCTTCCTGCGAGACCCTTTTTAGGTTTACATTATGAAGCCCCTCCAGCTCAAATATCTTGGCCGCAAACTCGTACCAGGAGCACTGTCCAGAATTGGTTATGTGGTATATGCCGTAGTTTTTCCTAGTAACGAGTTCTTTTATTTTTTGTGCCAGGTCCCATGTGTAGGTGGGGACAAAGAATTGGTCGTCTACCACCCTCAGCTCAGGCTTCTCCCTGGCCAGCCTGAGCATAGTGTCTATAAAGTTTCCCCCTTTTGCCCTGCACTTAGCCAGCCCATAGAGACCGGAGGTCCTGACTACATAATGCCTTGAACAGAGATTTCTCACGTAATATTCACCTGCCAGCTTTGTCAGGCCATATGTGTTTAGGGGATTTGGCTGGTCGTCTTCCATATATGGTTCGTGTTTCTTACCGTCAAAGACAAAATCTGTACTAATATATACAATTGCTACGCCTAGTTTTTCGGCAATGCGTGCAACGTTTGCTGCACCAATGGCATTCACCTCGAATGCCTTTGCATACTCTGTCTCGCAATCCTCTACCCTGTGGAAGGCTGCAGTGTTTATGACCACATCTGGCTTTATAGTTCTAAGCACCGAATCTACCCGGCCAGGGTCCGCAATCTCTATGTCATCGTGGGTAAGCGGTACAGTCTCCCGTTCTTGGAAGACCTTTACCAGGTCATTGCCCAACTGTCCGTTTGCGCCTATTATTGCCGCCTTCATCTAGAACACCGATCCTATTTTCTTAAGCGTCTTTTCCATCTCGTCCAGTAAAGTCATCCATTTTATGTTGTAGTAGTGAGGGTTCAGGAAGTCCGTATAGCCGTTTTTTTCTATCTGCACTAGCATATTCTCTACGGAATCCTTTACTGAGACCTGAGGTGTAAAATTAAGAACTTGTTCTATCTTCTTTGAATCGACCCGGTAACTTCTTGTCTTCGTGTCGCTGTGGTCCACTTTTATCTCTGTTTCATATTTGCCTTTCAGGGCGTCCTGTACCCAGTGGGCCAGTTCGAGGATGCGATAGTTCTTGTAGCAGATATTGAATATCTGACCCTTAACCTTATCCTCCTCAGCCTCTGCCAGGCATATAAAGGCCCTTGCTGAATCAGTGACATCCACCAGCGGCCTCCACATTTCACCCCCACAGAAGACTGTCAGCTTGTTATTTACTATGGCATCTTTTAGAAAGGTATTGACCACCAGGTCGTACCTCATCCTTGGGCTGAATC
>JBHICS010000295.1:0-2212 GCA_046759685.1 Candidatus Brocadiales bacterium
ATGTCACGGATAGGCATAATTGGTGGGAGCGGTCTTTACGATATAGAGGGGATAAAGGACGTTGAGCGGGTGGAGGTAGATACGCCGTTCGGCCGGCCCTCTGACGTATTCACTTTGGGTAAGTTAGTAGAGCGGGAGGTGGTCTTCTTGCCCCGGCACGGGAGCGGGCATACTATATCGCCATCAGAGCTTCCGTTCAGGGCAAATATATATGGTATGAAGAAGCTGGGTGTTGAGCAGATAATTGCGGTGAGCGCGGTCGGGAGCATGAAGGAGGAGATAAGGCCGCTTGACATAGTGATACCGGACCAATTCTTTGACCGCACCAAGGCGAGGGAGAGCACGTTTTTCGGAGACGGCATAGTGGCCCATGTGGGCTTTGCAGACCCTTTTTGCGGTGCGATGGGTGGTGCACTGCACAGGTCGGCCAAGCAGATTGGGGCCAGGGTGCACAGGGGGGGTATTTATGTCTGTATGGAGGGCCCACAGTTTTCTACCCGTGCAGAATCATTGACCTATAGACAGTTGGGTGCGGCTGTCATAGGCATGACAAATCTCCAAGAGGCGAAGCTGGCCAGAGAGGCGGAGATTTGTTACGCCACCCTTGCACTATCCACGGATTACGACTGCTGGCACGTTGGCGAGGAAGACGTCACTGTGGAGATGATAATCGAAAATCTCAAAAAGAACGTGGAAACGGCGAAGAAGATCATCAAGGTGGCCATACCGGAGCTTCCCAGGGTGAGACAATGTCCGTGCGCTACGGCATTAGGTAATGCAATAGTTACAAGACCCGATGCGATACCGGAAAGAAGGAAAAAGGAGCTTGAACTGATTATCGGGAAGTACGTGAAGTAGGATAGTAGGGTGCGTCCCGACGCACTCTACGTTGCTTGTTATCTCCCAAAGGTGGGCCAGAGACGGTTGTAGCTAGAAACCATGCAGGGACAAGTTACTTTACCCACCTTTGAGTATAAAAATAGTTTTATTTGAAGTTTACCTAGGTCTTCTGTGCCTGGTCCCGGCTCTTCTAGATGCCTTCTTCTTTTTTTTCTTATTTTCCTTCTTTTTTATTTCGTCACGAAGCTTCTTCAACCCATCGTCCATCTTTTTACGAAGTTTCTTTAACTCTTCCTTCAGCTCTTCTTTCTCGCTACAACACTTTTTCAGCTCCTTCAGGATTTTCTCGAGATGGTTGAACATTTCTTTTATATGCTTAAAAGTGACGTGTAATGTCTCTAGCTTGTTGGGTGGTTTTGCCAGTTCTCCCAGGGTCCAAATCATTGTCGAAAGTGTGTCGTCTAATTTTACAAGTTTCTCTGGTATTGCCATTTGGATGCCCCCTTTCTGCTTGCCATCTGAACAAGCGATTACGACGCAGATTTTTGGATGGATTTCTTTAATGTTTGAGACCTTTACAAAAGTTGCCCCCATACTGCGTGTCATTCTGAGCGAAGCGAAGAAACGGGCATTTTAGAGATTTTATGCCAGAGGTGCATCCGCCTATAGTGTGACTTCGGTCATTTCATTTCCTCAGAATGACAATTGTGTAGTAGCCATGAATTCATAACTTCTCTATTCACCCATGATTTTGTTCCTCCTTACAAAAGTGTGCAATTTTGTTAAGCCTAGATGCCTTAAGGTATATAGAAAATTGGGGGGAAGCTAACATAAGTAAGCAGATTTGTAAAGTCTAAACCAAGAACCTGTGATAAAATTGTGGGGTCACAATTTGGCCGTTTTTGTAGGGCCAGAGAAACCCTTCTCCGTGGTCTATGCGACTACTGATTCTATCACCTCAAGGGCGTAGTCGATGTCGTCTTCGCTGATGTCACGGTGGGTTACCATCCTGCCACGGCTTCCATAGAGATGAATGACGAGGATGCCCCTCTCTGCCAGCGCCTCCACTAGGCCCTTGCAGTCCAGTTCGCCAGTATTGAAATCAAAGCATACAATATTGGTCTGTACTGTATCGAGATTTACTGCCTCGGGGCCTAGTAACCTTACCAGACCTTCGGCAAGGTGGCGAGCCTTTTTGTGGTCATCTGCCATCCTTGTTATCATCTCCTCTTCCTCGAGTGCAACGATGCCACAGGCGGCTATAACGCCTGCCTGTCTCATGCCGCCGCCAAGCATCTTCCGTGCCTTCCTGGCCTTTTCTATGAAACCCCTTGGCCCAACAAGCACTGAGCCTACCGGGCAGCAGAGGGCC
>JBHICS010000296.1:0-2196 GCA_046759685.1 Candidatus Brocadiales bacterium
CCTTTAGTAGCCGAATAGAGTGTTCGGGGGCGTCATAATAAACAGAGAATGGCTTTTTCCTGCCGTAAGAGGCGGTTTCTTCGGAGATGTAAAACTCAAGAGGGTTTTCTGAAAAGGTATATAATGTTGTTTTCCTTCTTTTCGTCTTAGCTTTAACTATAGATTTTTTGTTCGTTTTTTTTCTCATCTGACGGGTCAAAGCAATTAGGAGTTTTTATCTCCAAAGTGTTAGTACCAAATCCAGCCCACACAATATACCCTAGCCTCGCATCGCCAGCAAGGTCAAAGAGCTTGGAATTTCACTGTGAATTGACCCCATGATCTCAGGGATACGATACTTATTTCGGTGGCCTGCGGCAAGCGCTGAGTGTCATTACTGCTTAAAACATTTTTGTATAGCGTGGTCCGCCTTAGGCGGACTGCCACGTTCAATCCGCCTGAGGCGGAGAGCAAGCTCCAACGCTACATTCCTACAAAATAAAGGGCAATCCGCCTAAGGCGGAGGGTTGCCCCTACAAAAAATGCTCTGTAGTTGCTCGATTTATCGAGCTTATAAAGCCCCATAAATGGGGCAGCTACAAGAGATTACGCAGGGCAATAAGCCCCTGCGATACCCATACTTTTGAAGATGGTGCATCGAGATGCACTCTACAAGCTCATAACGCCTTATATCCTACACCCGCATGTAGTATGCGGTGATGACTACGACGGCTATGCCTAATGCAAGGACTATAAGGTTTAGTGCGGCGGACTGACCGTGCAACCGTACAAACTGCCCCCACAGTGCCTTCTTCTCTTCCTCCTGTTCGGCCTTCTTCATCTCGGCCCTGACGGCGTGGGCCCTGGGTGCGACTGCCATGCCGTCGTAAAAGGACAGGATGAGCATAAGCCCCAGGACGAATAGCTTGGGCTTGTTCCAATAATCTTCCTTCAGATAGATACCAACGGCGGTGAGGATCGTAAGCAGACAATAGACATAACCCAGGGTGAAATACTTGGGAAAGATGTCGCCTACCACGTCACCAGCCTGTTCCCTGGGCAGCACCTTAAAGATGCTGGGGGCGGCGACAAACGTCATGAAGGCCATACCCCCTACCCACAGGACCAAGCTCAGTATGTGTATGCACTTTAGTACGGCTATCATGGTCATTGTCTATAGAGCTTGCTCGACTCACATTAGCAAAGCAAGCTTTACTTGCTACAATAACAAATCAAAGACGGATTTGCCTGGGCAGATCCCATGTTTTGTAGGGACAGTCCGCCTCAGGCGGATGGCTGTCCGCGGACAGGGACAAGCCCTATCCCTACATTGCATCGGCACCTCAGGATGACATTCGGGTATTTTTCAGAGGTCTATCTTTTTGCAAAGAAGTCCTCGTCCTTTTGCAGAAGTCCGTCGATTAGAGCAGCTGCTCGAAAATCGTTGCCTGTGAGGCCTCCCTGGGAGTGGGTGGTGAGAGACAGGGTGACGCGGTTATAGTTAATGACTATGGTGGGATGGTGATTTAATTCCTCTGCTACGTCGGCTACCATGCCTACAAATTTAATAGCTTTGCGAAAGTTGGGAAATTTGTACTTCTTTACTATTGTGCCTCCATCATGCGTCCAGTCTCTCAGAGTCTTTAGCTTTTCAGAAACCTCTCTTTCTTCAAGCTTCTTCAACCCTTTTTCCTCTTAGAGAACGGATAAAATCCCGAACTTTCTCAATCTCAATAAAGGGAGAATTCTGTGACGTTCTATTATCAGCTCTCTCCCTCAGACAATCGGGTGGGCAACAGGCCGCTGCCCACCCGACATAACAAGAAAATCTGTACACTACATATGGGTAATGAACTCGGGTTCCAGGAAGCTTCTCAATATGTCGCACCTTGATACCACCCCGGTCAGCTTACCGTCTTGGGTAACCGGTACGCGGATAATATTCTTATCCATTAATATGTCCGCAACCTTATCCAGAGATGTGCCAACGTCAACAGTAATGGCATCACGGGTCATGACATCACCCGCCGTAATTCTGACAAGCTCCTTACCTTCTTTGGCGGCCCTTAGTAGGTCGTGCTCTGTGATGACGCCTACAACCACTCCACTCTCGTTTGTGACAGGCATACCACTATATAAGCCGCACAGTAGCTGCATCGCCACGTCTCGGGCAGAAGCGCTCTCTCGTGCAGATACCACCGGCCTGGTCATCACATC
>JBHICS010000297.1:0-2172 GCA_046759685.1 Candidatus Brocadiales bacterium
GCCTCAGGCGGATGTCGCACGTGGGAGATAAACTCGCACGCTACATCGCGGACAGCCACGAGAGCTGTCCCCACATTGCCCTCTCATAGGTTTTATCAAGTAGTAAGCCTCATATATCCACCTAAGAATCTAATATACAACAGGCTTATAAACATTACACAAAGGAAGGTAATGACAGATACGGTAGAACCATAACCGAACTGGAGGGTTTGAAACATAAGTTTGTATGCATACACGCTGAGGGTCTCAGTCTTGTTCCCTGGGCCTCCACCGGTGAGAACATACACGGTATCAAATATTCGAAAGGAATCGAGCGTCCTAAAGAGCATGGCAATTAGTATGGCCGGTTTAAGAAGAGGTAGTGTGATGTGCCAAAACCTGCGCCAGGCGCTTGCGCCATCTACCATGGCCGCTTTATAAAGGTCCTCCGGGATGACCTGCAACCCTGCCAGTAGCAGCAAGGCTACGAAGGGAGTGGTCTTCCACACGTCCACCAGGATAACTGCATGGATGGCGATAAATTTGTGCCCTAGCCAGTTGACGTTTGCAGATATTGCTCCGCCTTCTCTCAGCAGGTAGTTCATAATCCCAAAGTCTGGGTTGTATATCCATTGCCACATCTTGGCCGACACCACAGTGGGGATTGCCCATGGGATAAGCACAAGTGCGCGCATCAGACCCCTGCCCGGAAAGGCCTTATGTATTGCCAGAGCAATCAAAAGACCGAAGAAGAGCTCAAGGGAGACAGAGAGGACAGTGAAATAAAACGTGTTAAACAAACTATTCCAGAACCGTGCGTCGCCTAGGAGCCGTGCATAATTGTCTAGTCCGACAAACTCGGAGATGTTGAAAATGAGCATCTTCCTGTGGAGACTTAACCACAGGACGCTAAGTGTAGGATACACCGCCACACAGAGGATTACGGCAATAGTGGGTGTCATGAGGAGCAAGGCCAATCTCACATCCGGTCCTGAGAAGGGATTTCGCCAGTATCGCACCTCAGCTCCTGTGTCTCCAAAATTTCTCCAGTTCCAGTATATGCATTATCTCCTGTTCCGCCTGAGCTACGGCCTTTTGAGGTGTATTTATTGAGTTAATGGCGGTGCTAAACTCCGATTGAAGCACCTGCGATATCATTAGATAAAATGGTGTAACTGGCCGAGGTCTTGCATCAGCAATAATAGGATATAACTCTGCAATGAAAGGTTGTTCTCTAATCAGATCTGGATCAGGATACACGGCCTTTCTCGTGGGCTTAAACCCAGCCCCAAGGGCAAGCGATTTCTGCGACTCGTAGTTGGTCATGAACTCAATAAACCTCCATGAGGCATCGTGGTTACGGGAGTATCTGTTTATGCCCAGTTGCCATCCGCCTAGAGTCGCTACGCCTTCATTACCCCGAAAGGGTGGCATGGCCACAACACCGACAAGGCCCCTTACCTTCGAGCCTTCCTCCTGGAAGAGGTTCCAGGCATAGGGCCAGTTTCTCATATACAGTGCCCGACCACGGCCAAAGATGTGTCTCGTCGACTCCTCGTCTGCGGTGGTAACCAGGGTGGGAGAGACCTTGTATTCATAGATGAGGTCTCGCATAAAACCCAGTGCGTCTGTTACACTGGGGTCTTTGAGACGGCAGTTGCCCTCTTTATCTAGGACCTGGCCTCCATTACCCCTTATAAATTCAAGTGTCACACACACCAACCCCTCGTACTGCTTACCCTGCCAGATAAACCCGTACAATTTGGGGTCTTTCTCTTCATCCAGCACCTTACGGGCGGATGCCACAAGCTCCTCTAAGGTACTCGGTGGTTTTAGACCATGCTCGCCCAAGAGGTCTTTTCTGTAGTAGAGTACGCCGGCGTCAACATACCATGGAACTGCGTATAGCTGCCTGTTATAGGTATCTGCCTCTACTGGGCCCTCAAGGAATTTTTGGATTTCTCCCTCGGGCATGCGTTCGGTTAAGTTCTCCAACCAACCGGCCTGAGCAAACTCAGGTATCCATATTATATCCAGTGACATTACATCGAAGCTCGATGCCCTTCCCTCAAGGTTGGTGATATAGAATTGGTGTTGCTCGTCGGTAGTGGCGGGAAGTATTTCCTCTACAACCTTTATGTCTGGGTTCTGCCTCTCAAACTTGCGAATGAGTTCTTCAATGGTCTTTCCGCC
>JBHICS010000298.1:0-2170 GCA_046759685.1 Candidatus Brocadiales bacterium
GGTTAGTGTGCCGCCTTCAGGCATAGATTCTACGGCATTCTTTATAATGTTTAGAAATACCTGCTTCATTTGAGCCGGGTCAACAAAGGTCTCTGGAAGGTCGTGCCCAAATTCCTCGTGTATGCTTATACCCATCTCCCTGAGATAACCATCCGTCAGTTCCAACGTATCTTTCATCAGGCTATTTATGTGAACCTTGCTCTTCCGGGGTTCGGCAGGCTTACTGAAGTCTCTTATATTGTCCAGTATTTTCTCTAGCCTCGCTACCTCTTGCATAATGATTTTGGAACTTGTGTTTATCTTTTCGTTATCAGTGCTGAGACGTTCTATGGAGCGAGCAAATCCTCCTATAGTAACCAGTGGGTTTCGTATCTCATGGGCCACATATGAGGCAATCTCGCCCATAGCTACCAGCCTCTCCGAACGCAAGAGTTTCTCCTGGGTCTCGGTTAGCTGGCACATCTTGTCCTCCAGTTTCTTGTAGGTCTCAGCATTTTCGATAGCCAGGGCTGCAGATTTGGCAAACATATTTAAAATACTTACGTGCTCTTCTGTTATCGGTTCGCCGCTATATAGATTGTCGGCTACAATTACCCCTATGGCCCTGCCCTTTACCATTAGTGGCACACACACAAACTCCTTCGCCCCAATGGCATCCCGGAATTCCGCTGTCACCCTGGAGTCGTGGCCAGCGTCGCTTACTACCAGTGGGCCCTTTTCTTTCAGGCATCTTACTACTATTTCACCTTCATTAGAAATAGGAAAGGCCATAAGCTTGGTCTTTATATTAAGCTCCGTATCCAGCGGACCTAGTTCCACCACGTCCTTCAGCAGGCCCTCTAATGTTTGATACTTAGATATTTCATGCCATATCCTGTTCGCCTCTTCCCCGTCTGAGGGGCCTATGGCCATCTTACCGCAGATTGCATCTTGCTCCTGATTTACAAGAAACAGCATTGCGCGGTTAAAACCAAGGGCATGGCCGGCAGTTACACAGGTGAGAACCAGCTGAAAAACCTTGTCAAACCTGAGGGTGTACTGTAGTGCGTCACCGAGTTGGGTCAGGAGGGAGAGCTGGTGTATCCTCTTCTCCCTGTCAGTGATATCCATTGACAAGAGCAAAACCCTTTTAACCTCGCCCTTACCATCCCTCATTGGTATAACGATATTCTCAATGTACCTCCTCCTGCCCTCTTTCGTCAGAACCTTTATGTCATGGAACCGACCTTCTCCCCGTTCAAAGGCCTGCTTTGCGGGACAGAGAACCTCTTCACATTGGAAGATTAGCGGGCACGACATGCCCACCGCAGTTTCTGGAAGGCCCCATATCTCGGAAAGTTTCTTATTGGACCACGTAATATTAAGCTCCCTGTCCATCAGACAAATCCCTATGTCCAGGGCATCAACAACATATTGGAGCTTATCTCTCTCCCAACGCAATCTTTCTTCAGATTTTCTTATATTCCGGAAGAGTATCGTGTTCTCAGTGGCTATGGCCAGCGGGGATGAAATCTGCTCTAGGAGGTTTCTGTGGGCGGTGGAGAAGTTATTGGGCTTTTTACTGCCAAGATTAATGCTTCCAATAACCTTACCCTTTACTTTGAGAGGCACGCCTAGCCGGGACCGTATTCCCTCTTGCAATAATAAGTCGTCGGTAGAGACCTCTTTGTTTTCGGTGTCTTCTATGATTACAGGCTCCCCAGTGTCAATCGTCCTTTCAAGGAGGCTTCCTTTCAGTAGATAGGGCTCCCCTTCTTTTAGCACTGCGCCGCCATAATCAGTAGACATCGCATATGTCAGGGCAACACCTTCTTTTCCAAGGATGGAGATGCTCGCCCTATCAAAATCCACCGCCCTCTTTAACTCGGCTACTATATTGGCATACGTATCTTTAATATCGAGAGTAGCCGCTATTATTCTATGTATATTGTCGACCACTTCCCTCTGCAACAGGTCTGGTTCTAGTGCATTCATATCTAAAGCCTTATAACTCACACAATGCTATTCTTTAGACCTTTTCTCTAAATATACATTTTACATTATAACACCCGTGAATTCCTCAATTTTCTCGTTTGAGATTTCTAAAAAACCCGTTTTGGAGTCCCATTGACTGCGCCAGGGGCCATTTGGAGTCCACTAACTGCGTCAGTGGTCTTACCCCAGCGACATC
>JBHICS010000299.1:0-2139 GCA_046759685.1 Candidatus Brocadiales bacterium
CCTGATTGTCCCACTGACAGAATCTGCAACCACCCGGTATTGCTCCAGGACGTCATCCAGTATCCTCTCACGCCTTTTTGTCACGATGAGCAGCAAAAAGTTCCTAACCAGAGGACTTAGATGCGGGGCCAAGATGTTTTCAACAAGTCTTGTCTTCTCATCTCTAGTAACTGACGGGTGGAGAAAGATTTCTTTCAGCTGTACGTTTTCCCTAAAGAGACTTGCAACGGTCTCTAAATCATCCGTGGCCTGCTGAAATTGGTCCTTGGACTTGGCAAGCTCGAAAAGGGCTAGAAGATAACCGGTGGCGAGGGTCTTATCTATCACTTAAACCCTCCACATCTGTGATAAATTCGTCCACCAATTCTCCGGCCTTTTGCTTGTCCACAGACTGCCCGACAATTCTTTGGGCAGCAAGCATTGAGAGGTTTACCACCTGGTCCCGAATCTCCGTGGCGGCCTTCTTCCTTTCTAGCTCAAGCGTCTCATTGGCCTTGAGCTTAATAGCCTCAGCCTCCTGTCGGCTCTTTTCGACTAGCTCTTCCCCTAAGGCCTTAGCCTCCTTTACGGCGGCGGTAAGCTTCTCTTCGGCTTCTTCTTCGGCCTCAGTTACCTTTCTCTGATACTCTGCCTTCAGGTTTGCAGCCTCTTTGTGGTACTCCTCCGACTTATCGTAGGTCTCCTGCACCTCTTCGCGCCTGGCCTTTATCATGGCCAGTATTGTATCGAAGAGATATTTCCTCAAGATGTAGAGGAGTATGAGGAAACCGGCTGCCTGGATTAGGAGCAGCCTGAAGTCAACCCCAAGGGCTTTTAAGAATTCCAAGGCTTACAACCTCCACTTAAAGACTATTTAGGTGCGTGCTTCATTATCTCCATGACCTCTTCCGTAGTAGGCAGTCTGCCAAGGAGTATAAACGATATAACAAGGGCATAAATCGTTAGTGACTCAATAAAGGCAAGACCGATAAACATCACTATCTGGAACTTAGCGTACTGGTCGGGTTGTCTTGCCATGGCGTTTAACGCCCCACCCACACAGTGGCCCATGCCAATACCGCACCCGGAAGAGGCAATGGCCACAAAAGCGACACCTAAGACTAATGCTGCAAAATATATCATCTAAACACCTCCGTTTCCCTAATGTTCTTCATGAACACCCATCGCACTTGAGATGTAAAAACACGCCAAAAGAAAAAAGATGATTGCCTGAAGTGTGGCACAAAGCATATCTAAGAGCACTATAGGCAGTTGTATAGGAATAGGTATAAAGCCCAGTAGAAGCGGGGAGAAACCTATAAATATCGCAAGCACGGTATGCTCCCCCATAAGATTCCCGAAGAGACGGACAGATAACGAGAGCGGACGAGCCAGGAACTCTTGTATAAGATGTAGCGGGAAGAATATAGGCGCCATCCACAGGGGGTCTCCAACAAAATGCCTTACGTATCCTATTGGCCCGCGGGTCCTTATGCCTTGGTACTGGGTAACCAGAAATACCAGGAGCGTTAGGGCAAGAGTGGTGTTGTAGTTGGCCGTTGGGGAATGGAACAGCGGTATCTGCCCCATCAGGTTCATAAGTAAGATATAGATAAACAGGCTTCCCAGGAACGGCAAAAAGATACGGCCCACGTGGCCCATTTGCGATTCAACGAAATCGTCTAGCCCCACGACCACCAGTTCAAGTAATGCCTGAAGGCTGCCGGGTATCTTTTCAAGACGGCGAGTAACCGAAATAGTCAGAACCGACAGAGAGATGATGACTATCCACGACATCACCACCGGCACCAACTGCTCCTCCGTGAGGCCAAATAGCGTGAAATCCTTGTCAACAAATAGGTCTAAAAAGCAAGGGAGTTCTATAATACCATGTGACTTTGATGTCTCAGTCATTCTTGTTCCTTATGATTCCTTTCCCGCTAAATGCCCCGAGTAGTGTTCAGTATTTGGGGCCTTGACGTATCTGTTGAGAGAATCTACCAGTAGCAGGCTTAGGAATTTGAGCACTATCACGACCTGCACCATGCTGAGGCCAATAAAAAAGGCCGCTATATGTACGTCAAAGTATCGAAACAGGAAGAAGAGGGCCACACCCAAGGCAGCATACTTTATGATGCTGATTAATAGAAAGACCGAATT
>JBHICS010000300.1:0-2116 GCA_046759685.1 Candidatus Brocadiales bacterium
AGCTCTGCCTCTACGGCTGTCTGTATGAGGTCACCAAGGGTCTTTTCGCTAATTACCTTAACCTCGGAGAGGCCCTGTTTGCGAAAGACCTTAAGGGGGATGTGAGAAGCGACTTGGCCGATTACTGCTCCTATATCGAGGGGTTTATCATTTAGGGAGGGGTTAGACTTATCTTGATACATCAATTATCAGCTAGCCTTCTCTTTCTAAGCCTTGTTTTTATAATTACTAGTACCCCTACAAATCGCATTTACACTTTGAACCAAAATCCTACAACAAACCAATCTACTTGTCAATAGCATAATTTTAGCATATCTAAGGTTTGCGTTCTGAACATGTTACAAAAGGTCTGAAAGCCCTTGCTAAAGGGGCTGGGGCTGATTTATAATTTTGGCTGAAGCTGCGTTATCTAAAGGGGATATGAAACTATTATGTTAAAGGTGACTGAAATATTTAAGAGTGTTCAGGGAGAATCCACCTATGTCGGGTTGCCATGTGCCTTTATAAGATTAACAGGGTGTAATTTAAGGTGTAATTACTGCGACACTGTCTATGCCTATGAGAATGGGGTGGATATGAGTATTGGGGAGATACTTTCTGATATTGAACTGTTGGGGTGTAATTTAGTAGAAATTACAGGAGGCGAGCCTCTGCTCCAAGAGGAGACAAGGGAATTGGTCTTACGTCTCGTAAGGGATGGTTACCGTGTATTGGTGGAAACCAATGGCACGCTGGACATAGGTGTGCTGCCTGAAGGGGCCGTAAGAATTATGGACCTGAAATGTCCTGATAGCGGTATGGTTGATAAAGTGGATTGGTGCAATATTGAGAGATTGAGACCTGATGATGAAGTAAAGTTTGTTTTGAGTTCAAGAAGGGATTATGAGTGGGCAAAAGATGTTATAGAAAAATACAGGCTTTCAGAAAAGGCAAAGGTTCTTATTGGCGTAGCTTTCGGGAGAATAGAACTTAAGCGTGTGGCCCACTGGATACTGGAGGATGGGATTGATGTGCGTTTCCAAATACAGGTTCATCGATACATCTGGCCCCCAGGAACTCAGGAGGGCATAACGCTAAGGAGCACATGTAGATATGAAAACAGGTCGGGCAGTAGTACTCCTGAGCGGAGGAATGGATAGCTGCGTGGTTGCGGCCATAGCCAACGAATCCTTTGAACTGGCATGTCTCCACGCAAACTATAAGCAAAGAACGGAGTCGAGGGAGCTAAAGGCCTTTGATGACATTGCCTCTTACTACAGAGTGCCTGAGGAAATGAGACTAGTCATAGATATGGCCTATCTTGGTACCTTGGGCGGTTCTAGCCTCACCGACTTAAGAATGGCTGTTCCAGCATCACACTTACCCACAACTGACGTACCTACCACGTATGTGCCGTTCAGGAATACCCATCTGCTGATGGCCGCAGTTTCGTGGGCAGAGGTCGTAGGGGCGGAAAAGGTGTTCATTGGCGCAGTGGAGGATGACCGTGTGGGTTACCCCGACTGCAGGGAACAGTATTACAAGATATTTAATAAGCTTGTAGACGTGGGCACCAGACCTGAGACCCATATAACTGTGGAGACGCCCCTAATTCACATGAAGAAATGCGATATAATCAAGAGGGGCGTGTCGCTGGGAGCGCCTTTTCATCTTAGCTGGTCTTGTTATAGGGAAGAAGAAAAAGCCTGTGGGGAGTGTCAGAGTTGCTTATTGCGTCGTGAGGCATTTAGTGAGGCAGGATGCAACGACCCAATACACTACCAGACAGATAGCTCCTAGCATTTTGCTGTTGTACTGTTTTTCTCTAGGGAGATGGCAGTGAGCGTTTCCTTTGCGGCGAGTTGTTCTGCCTCTTTCTTGCTTTTGCCTTTACCTTGGCCGTAGCTGTTGTCCTTGATTACCACTATAACCTCGAAGGTCTTCCCGTGGTCTGGTCCGTGCTGCTTGATTAACTTGTATTGTGGAGTAGTGCTCAGATATTTCTGGCAATATTGTTGAAGGAGACTCTTATAGTTCTTGTCGTGTTCGTCCTTGGAGGCAAGCTGTATTTCATCTGATAGATTGGTGAGGATAAAATTGCTTGCAGCGCTGATACCACCGTCTAAGTAGATAGCTG
>JBHICS010000301.1:0-2093 GCA_046759685.1 Candidatus Brocadiales bacterium
TGTCCTAGTTGGTTTCCCTAGATTTGAGTAGGCGGGGTTATGGTGGCTATAAGGTCGCCTGGAGAGAACCAAAGTTTCTTTTTTATTATCGTTTCCATCCCTCCTATCCAGCGAAGGTAACCAGAGGCAGGGGATTCGATATCCTCCTCTTTCCATCCTGGGAAGATACGTTTGACACGGCAAAGGGGTTCGTCCTTTTCTACAAGGCCATTCCCTCTAAGTAATTTAAGGATTCTGCAGGTGAATCCAACTCTAACTTCTATTATCTTGGTCCTTTTTACTTTCATTGTCTGAGCTGAAATATCTCATTGCCTCTCAAGGGTTCCTTTTCCAGAAGGATAAACTCCTTAGTAACTGCTCGTGGAAGGTCTCTCCAGAACTTCTATCGCAAGGACGGCCTTCTTGATGAATATCCCTTCTTTACGGGTCAGGTACCCGTGTCTGCTTACTGTAGAATTTACAGCCTTTCCTCCAAGGGTGGGGTCGCCGGCAATAACCCTTTCTATTGCCTCTACGTAGCGCCGGAGCTTGGTCCGGGCAATGTCGCTGTCTGGGGAGACCTCCCTGAGGGTGACCCATATAGAAACCCCGTGCCTTAGCTCCCTCCTGCGGGAGAGGGCGTTGGCAGCAATGGTAGCCTCCCCTATGATGGTGATATTGGGGTACTTTATGCGGGCGTCTATATGGCCAGGTTGTATGAAGAAGGATTGAACGTCCTCAAGGGCAACACCGTCCGCCCTCTCCAGTTCTATCTGGTCGAGTTTTGCTGGGAGCTGATTCTGAAGCAGGGCCCTTATTTGTCTTACTATGTCTTCTAGCATGACACTATACCCAATGCCTCTTATAGAGTTTGTTCGCCTATAAACAAAAAAGGCCCGAAGGGAAGATGCATGGGCGTGCCATGCTTCCCTTCGGGCCTTATGGAATCCATCTAAGTGGGAACCTTTGGTTACCGATATATATTCAGGTATGCTAAGTCATTGTTTCCTCTTGGCAGCTAGAGTTACTTCGATGGTTTCTTTTCTACTGTTTTGTTATATATTTACCACATTTTCAAGAAGAGTAAATGGCCAGATTCAACAGTTTGCCACTAGCAATAAGACAAAAGTTCTTTTCACTTACGACAAATCTCGGGTGGGCAGAACTTGGCCAAAATCATGCAAATTGGGACAAATTAAGCCAAGCTAAATTTTGCCATAAGAAAAGGCGTGGCAACGTATTAAATTACCACGCCTTCATTTACGAAAACTGCCGTCAAGGCTTAAAAGGCCGTTGCTCTACCAACTGAGCTATGCCCCCCCTTCCCAAGAGCTAAATACGGATTATACCGATGGAATAACGTCTTGCAAAGGGTTTTAAGCAAAGTCAAAGCATGTACTATGGCTTGTGGGGGACGGGAAGGACTCTCGCGTTATTGCATCGAGCGTCTCACTAAGAATTTCTATATTTATGTCCGTTAAGCGGGGAATACAGACCTTTTATCTTGCATCCTGTTGGCATAATTTGGAGGATACGGCCTATTTTTTCTCCTTCGTCCTGGCATCCGGGTACTTTGTGTGGAGTTTGTCCAGTTTATTCTCAAGTTCGGCTATCTTTTTTTCCATACCGTCCACCGCCTTGGCGGCGGAATTGGCCCGTTTGGCAAGTTCCTCATTTTGCTCCATTAGGAGTCTATGCAGGCGTTTATTTTCACGAACTGTGTCGTAGTATTCCAACCCCTGGCGCACTACCTTCTCAAGATGATACCTATCCCACGGTTTAAGTATAAATTTAAAGACCTCCACATTGTTTATTGCATCGGCCGCAGCCTGGATGTCTGCATAGCCCGTAACCACTATCCTCACGGCATCTGGCACAATCTCCTTGGTCTTCTCTAGGAATCCAACTCCTGACATCGTCGGCATCCTGACGTCTGAGATTATTAGCTCGGCATTCTTATCGCGCAGGATATCCAGCCCTTCTTCGCCACTTTTTGCCACAAGTACCTTATAACCAAGTCTTGCAAATGTCCTCTCAAGGGAACCCAGGATCTTTTCATCATCGTCTACTATCATTATTGTGTGTTCTTCTGGTTTCACCGGTTTTTGCCCCCT
>JBHICS010000302.1:0-2085 GCA_046759685.1 Candidatus Brocadiales bacterium
CTCCGATTTCAGATAGAAACTTCCCTTGGTAACTACCTCGTCTCCCTCATTTAGACCTCCTAGGACCTCCACCTGTCCGTCGAATTCTTTTCCTACCTGTACCTCTTCCATCTTGTAGGAATAGTTGCCGAGCGCCATAAAGATCACCTTGTCGCCCTCGTAGCTCTCGATAGCTGAGCTGGGTATGATGAGTCTTTCATGGCCTGGTATAGCCTCTCTCGTAGATATCTTTGCAGTGGCAAACATGCCGGGCTTCAGTTTTCTTTCACTATTATCAATCTCCACCCTTACCTTTACTGTGCGGGTGCGCTCGTCCATTACGTCGCTTATGTAGGTAATCTGGCCGTGGAAGTAGGTGTCGGGATAGGCTGATACTGAGACCTTTACCCTTTGCCCGGTGCTTATCTTGGCGAGGTCCTTTTCATAAATGTCTAGGATAATCCATAGCACCTGCAGGTCGGCAATGGTGAATAGTTGGGCCGATGTGTCCTGCATCTCTCCAAGGGCTATATGCTTTTGTACTACCGTGCCACTGAACGGGGAGAGAAGCGGAAAGGCAGTGATGGAGTGGGTCTCAGATTTTAGGGTCAGTATATCCTCTTCCTTCAGGCCGAATAGGTGGAGCTTATTCTCTGCGGCCTCGTATGCTGCTTTTGCTTGCAGGAAGGCCGACTTGGCATCCAACATCTCCCTTTCGGAGGAGACCTTCTTTTCCCAGAGCATTTTTTCCCTCTCAAAGTGGGCCTTACGTACCGACATTCTGGTCTTATCGGTGAGGTAATCCGCAACGGCGTTGCCCAGCTCCACGCTGTCTAGCAGGGCGAGTTTCTGGCCCTTTTCTACCTCGTCTCCAAGGTCGGCAAATACGGCTACCACCCTGCTCGGCACCCGGGGCCCTATGTGAAAGACCCTATTGGCGTTAAACTGTATCTCTGCGGTGGCACGTACGTATTTCTCCGGGGTCTGTGGAGTTACCTTTACTGTCTCGATACCAAGGATGTCGTGGCTCTCCTTGCTTATCCTAACGATGCCTTCATGTTCCTCCTCCTGCCTACGCATAACAGGGACCTTGCGTATCTTTTTCTCAAGCCCTGCCTTACCAGCGTCTTTCGATCCCGCCTCTACGGTCTTGCACACGTCGCAAGATAGGCTGAAAGCAAACGTTAGGACAAGGATTAAGGTGAGAACAAACTTCGGTATAGCCATTTTTAACCTCTACTTTATTATACTAGTAAACGACACCCTCTCCAACTCCACGAGGGCCTTGTAGTAGCCTAGGAGGGCCTCGAGATAAGAAACCTTTGCCTCTATAAGATTATTTTGCAGGAGGAGGAACTCTGTGAAGCTTGCCTTACCTTCTAGATAGGTGAGTTCATTGAGTTCAAGGCTGTCCTCCACCTCAGAAAGGATTTCCTCATACACACCCAGGCCATTCTGTGCAGAGAGGAAGGTCTGATAGGCACTCTCCAGTTCCTGTCTTATTTGTAGGACCCTTCCCTCTATATTTATCAGTGCCGTGTCATGTTTAGCGCGGGCCTTTTGAAGCTCTGCCTGCTTTCTATCTATGATAGGAAACGGGATAGATACGGCCCCTCCCACTATTCGATTAATGCCGTCCTCCCTTGCCATGAAACCTGAGAGTACGGGGTTGGGCACCCTTTGTGACTTTATTAGATTTATCTCGCGGTTTGTCCTTTCCTCTTCCAGCTCCAGGGCCTTGAGGTCTGGTCTGTGGTTCAGGGCCGTTTCTATGAGCTCGTGTGGTTCTACCTGTATTTTCATGTACCTCAGTTCCCCGGTTGTCTCCAAAGGGTGGTCGGGGGAAAGACCCAGCAGGAGTCTTAGATCAGAGAGGCTTGATAGATATTTGCTCTTGGCATTGAGATAATCGTTTCTTGCCTTCGCGTGTTGTATCTCTATGCTGTTTACCTCCAGAATAGTGGCTGCACCGGCCTCGTATTTTGTGCGAAAGGCATTTAAAAGCTTGTCGAAAAGCCCCTGGATAATGTCTATGTGTTACATCACACGTTTGAGGGACAGCACTTCGTATAAACTTCCCTTCACCCTGGATGTGATTCCCCACTC
>JBHICS010000303.1:0-2070 GCA_046759685.1 Candidatus Brocadiales bacterium
TATAGGCCATACGAAAAAGGGGTCCTACATGCTCGGGGTCGAGTTCTAATGCCTTTTCGTAATGGGACACGGCCTCAATATATTCCCCCGCATCCTCAAGACAGCAGCCCCATTGGTAGTGTAATTCGGCCTCCTGCCCATGGGCCTTAGAAAGTTGTTCCACCCTCTTTAGGGCCTCTTTAAGCATACCGGCCTTCCTCTTAACACCTATCAGGTCCATCTCTAGATCGAAATCCTTTACACCCTCCCTTTTGGACCTCTCAAGGCTTTCTAGGGCCTCCTCGTATTTACCTAATTCCTCATAGCATTTGCCCAGATAATAGGCGGCGGTCTTTCGTGTCTTTACTTCCTCTAATGCATCAACAGCCTCCTTTGTGCGCCCTAACAGCCATCGCCCTATGCCCAGGCTTTGGGACAACTCCTTTGTCTTTGCTGGGTCTCTGCTACTCTTTATAGCTTGCGAAAGTCTTTCTACCTCCTTCTCCAGCTCTTCCTTCTCCCCCACAGAAGTGTAAATCTTCTTTCTCAAAAGTTTTACATCATCCCTTGAGATGTTCTCTGAATCTAATATGCTTACACCAACCGCTATATCCATACCTCCTCCTTAAAGATAACAATACACAGGACAGGTCCTCTGGAGTGCATTCTCTGCGGGGACTCTGCTCACAACCGGCAGAAGCCACGAGGTAGGTTGTAACCTGTAATATTCCGCCATCTTGTGAACAGCAAATATATGCAATACAGGCCGAAATTGCAACTAAAATTTACCCGATTTACAGATTTGACTGTACACTAAGTCTATGGTATAGTACCTCTTGAAGATAATTACCCCTTTGTAAGAGGCATATTAAACAACCACTCAGGGGATAAAACTTACGAAGTCCGTTTGTATAAAAAACTTCTCTTTCGGGCCTGGTACACCTCTGGCCGTGGTGGCTGGCCCCTGTGTAATTGAGACAAGGGAAACCTGCCTTAAAATAGCAAAGAGGCTACAGGGTGTAATTCAAGGTCTCAACCTCCCCCTTGTGTTTAAGGCCTCTTATGATAAAGCAAACAGAAGCTCCATACATTCCTTCCGTGGCCCAGGGCTTGATAAAGGTCTAGAAATACTCCAGGAGATAAAGTCTTCGCTGGATATACCCATCCTTTCGGACGTTCATCACCCTGCAGAGGTGGAGAAGGCCGCCGAGGTATTAGATATTATACAGATACCAGCCTTTCTCTGCCGTCAAACAGACCTCATCCTCTGTGCAGCAAAAACGGGCAAACCCGTGAACGTTAAAAAAGGCCAATTCATGGCGCCCTGGGATATGAAGTTGGTGGCAGAAAAAATCCTTAGTACTGGCAACGACAAGATAATCTTCACAGAGAGGGGAACCACCTTTGGGTACAACAACCTGGTCAGCGACATGAGGTCAATAGCCATACTAAAGGAAATAGGTTATCCCGTACTCTTTGATGCGACACACAGTGTGCAGCTCCCAGGAGGACAGGGAAGTGCTTCAGGTGGTGACAGGCACATGGTGGAATCCCTGGCCAGGGCAGCCGTAGCCGCAGGCTCCGACGGAGTATTCCTCGAGGTCCATGAACAACCCGAAAAGGCCTTATGCGACCCGGCAACTATGCTGCCTCTTGACAAATTACCTCCCATGCTGGAAAAATTAAAGAAGATACGGGAGTTAGTCCAGGAAGACTCTAAGGAGATTTCTGCCTAAGCGGGGGGACCCTCTATTGCGCCTCAGAGACATCGCAAGGACACCTCGGCGGTTCCAACGGCTCTCCCAGATACTTCAGGTACTGGTAAGACATGGCTTCGGCTATATGGTCTCAGGTCTCAGGCTCAGCGAGTACCTGCCCATAGGGAAGCGCTTCCTCGAGCAGCGCATCGCACTGGAAGAACAACCCCTCGCCGCACGCATCGTCGCAGTACTGCAGGAACTCGGGCCAACGTACGTAAAGCTGGGCCAAATGCTCTCAACCAGGCCGGACATCCTCCCAGAGGACTTCATCCAAGAGCTTCGTAAACTGCAAAAAGACGTTAAGCCCTTCGATCCAAAGCTGGCCAGGACT
>JBHICS010000304.1:0-2061 GCA_046759685.1 Candidatus Brocadiales bacterium
CGCTCTCTCCGTAGAACTTGCTCATTATCTCCGGACCGCTTATGCTGATAAAGTGCGCATTGCTCTCATTGGCTACAGCCTTTGCGAGCAGGGTCTTTCCGGTGCCAGGAGGACCGTAAAGAAGCACGCCCTTTGGGGCCTCTATTCCAAGTTTTTCAAAGATCTCCGGGTGCCTCAGCGGAAGTTCGATCATCTCCCTGACCTTCTGGATCTCCTCCTTCAGACCCCCGATGTCTTCATACGTGACCTGGGGGACTCCTCTTAGCGTCTCTCCCTTCTCGGCAATGTGGAATACCGTCTTTTGAGTGATAAGGACTGCATCTGCAGCCGGGCTTACGCCAATTACTTGGAAGGTTAGCCTTCCTCCAAAATACGGGACCATGACATTGTCGCCCTTGATCAGAGGCACACTTTCCAGGGCATCTGCAAGATAACGCTCATCTATTGGCGGTATGGCCTCAAGCGGTGCGACGATGACCTTGTCTGCAGGAACGGCCTTTATCTTGCGAACTACGACCGTATCGCCGATAGCGACGCCTGCGTTGTTTCTGACAAGTCCGTCTACCCTGATGATCCCCTTGCCCTCGTCGGAAGGATAAAGCGGTAAACACTTTGCAACGGTTCTCCTCTTGCCCCTGAGCTCTATAACATCGCCAGTTGAAGCCCCTAGGGAGTCCATAGAGTCATAGTCTATCCTAGCTACGCCTCTGCCGACGTCCCTGGTGTAGGCCTCCAACACCTTCAGCGTATGTGTCTTCTGGCTCATGGTGTATTCTCTCCTTTCACTTATCTTTATACCTTTATTACTCTTCCTCTGTATTTGCCCTAACTCTCTAGGTCATCATAGGTATACCACCTATTCCTATAATGAGAGAGGAGGACAGAATATGGACAATATATGGGTAATACACGAGCTTGGTGCAGGTTTTGAGTAGCAGGACACGAAAGTTATGCAAAAGTAAGCCTAGGGAATGCTGAAAAAGTGTTAAAGATGCCATCAAAGGCTCGAGAATTCATCGTGACAATCGTCCCTGTCAGTCAGGGCAGAGATCGAGAAAAATAGGGCTGGTGGCATGCCGCCGGGGCTTTTGAGGGCATAAGAGACGCCTTCGGGACCATTCCTGCTAATCATAAGCTTAAAATCATGTTATCGCACTAACCTGCACGTCAATGGGTAAGAGAATCCTTGTTCAGAGGAGGGGCCGCGGAGGAATGCAGTTCCGGGCCAATGCTGTAGGCAAGATAGTCCCAGCAAAGTATCCTCGGTATTCACTGGAAGAGCAGCATACCGGTGAGGTTATCGATATACTGCATGAGACAGGAAGGGATGCACCGCTGGCAAAGATAAGGTTTGATGATGGGAGGTACTCCTACGTTCCTGCCGTGGACGGTATCTATGCCGGCGCAAAGATAGAACTGGGCAGAAGTGCCGCCCCCTATCTCATGAACATAACCAACCTTGATAATGTACCCGATGGTGCAACGATCTCCTCCATAGAAAGAAACTTTGGTGACGGCGGCAAACTTGTCAAGGCTGCAGGCTCCTACGCGCTCGTTTTTGGACATTCTGAAAGCGGGGTAACCTTAAGGATGCCATCTGGAAGGTTTCTAACCCTGGATCCAAGGTGCAGGGCTGTGATAGGCGCGGTTGCTGGCGGAGGGAAGATGGAGAAACCGTTTCTCAAAGCAGGTTCGAAGTACCATGCGATGAGGACAAAGAGCAGGAAGTATCCAATAGTCAGAGGTGTAGCCATGGCAACGCCTTTCCATCCACACGGGGGAGGAAGACATCAGCATCCCGGAAAGCAGACTTCGGTTGGCAGGATGAGTCCGCCTGGAAGAAAGGTTGGAAACATAGCACCAAGAAAGACTGGAACGTCCAGAGTCAGAAGGGTCTAGCAAATTTTCTGTTGCCTGTTTTTGTTTTCTGTTTTCTTTTTTTGTTTTCTGTTTTTTATTTTTTGGTGTTGTTGCTGACCAAAACTTAAGCTTAAACCAGAAAATGGGCCGAAACGAAATGTTTTTAAACAAAGATTTTTCAAGAATAGCTGCAAAAGGATG
>JBHICS010000305.1:0-2059 GCA_046759685.1 Candidatus Brocadiales bacterium
ATCATTTCAGATTATCGCAGGAGCACCTCAAATCCTATCGCACGCCACAAGACCGCAAACTTCCTGACAGGCATACTGGCCAGGCAGGAGGCATCACGAAAGGATGATAACCAAGACGCCTTGTTTCTGAACACCGATGGGGACGTGTGTGAAGGCACTGTGTGGAATATCTTCATGGTCGAGGGCGCCAGAGTGGTTACACCATCCATCACGGCGAATATCTTGCCGGGTATAACACGAAAGGCGGTCCTCAATGTCTGCACAGAGAAGGGCGTTGCGACCTCCGAAGAACTCTTTCCGGCCGATAGGCTCCTCGAGGCCGATGAGGTATTTATAACAAGCTCGCTTATGGAGATAATGCCAGTAGCTACCATAGCGAACCACCAGATAGGCACAAAAATCCCGGGAAAGATTACGCGACGCCTTATGAGGGCCTACACAGAATTGACAAAGGCCGTACCCGAAGAGGAAGGAGAGGAGGGCGGCTGTGGGCAATAAACCAAGACAGCCTTCAGCCACTATAAACCAATGCCCAACAGAGGAGATTGTAACGGGCATGGAACACTTCTTTGGCGACAGGGCGCTTAAACTCCTAAGCAGGGCGAAGGGCCGTCCGTATTTGTATCTCTCCCTAACCCCTGTTGATGTTGACGGAGGCGATGACATTGTAGACGTCGCAAACCCTGGGGTAATAGACCTGCTACGCAACCCTCCCAACTACAGGGAAGGGGGATGGAACATCTACCGCACTGAGCCAAGACACACCCCTGATGGTCTGGTGAGCGAATTTGAGGTCGCCACACTCAGAGACACACAGCGGCTTGAACTACTCAAAAACGGCCACCTTGAGCTTTCTATCAAGATAGACCAGAGGCGGTTTGATATTGAGTACGTAAGAAAAGATGGGCAAAACCACCCGACTCTATACCTGTACCCCCTGTGCGAGATACCCCTAAACTTCCTGCGACTCTGTAAGGACATCAGGCAGGAGTATAAAACCGATAGCCTTGCCATCATAAGGATGGGTCTTTACAACATCAGTGGCTACAGCCTCTGCGCCTACGGCAAGAATACAGAGGGCTATAAGAGACAATGGGAGGAGGGCAATTTCCCCTTATGGGAAGAAGACCACCTGATACTCTCCACAATCAAGGCATCGACAGGGTTTGAGCCAGGCCAACTGGCAAAGAGGCTGGCAGAAGACCTCTGGAGCAAGTTTGGGTTTGAGGACCCCCCACCCCTATTCGACGAACAGGGCGGCTTCAGGCCTTAGACCCAAGTATCTCTATCTCTGAAACAGACAATTATATAACTGTTTCTCATGTGTCATGTTAAGGAAATACGAGCCATGAAATACTTTGCATATGGGTCTAATATGGATGCCAAAAGAATGGAAGAAAGAAATATAAATTTCACACAAAGAATGCGTGCTTTCCTTAAAGGTTTTGAGTTGAGATTCAATAAGATGTCATCTAATGATCCCGAAAATGAAGGATACGCAAATGTAGTCCCAGATGAGAAGGGAATTGTAGAAGGCGTTCTTTATGATATCCTAGATTCAGACTTGCCGAAGTTGGACATACGTGAAGGATATCCTGAGCACTACGATAGAGTTAACTTGAAGATTGAATCGCATAATTATAAAGAACAGGAGGCAGTAATTTACATTGCTCAACCTGATAAAGTAAAAGAAGGATTGAGGCCAACCAAAGATTATTTAAATCATTTACTAGCAGCAAAAGACATCCTTTCAGAATCTTATTATAGGAGACTGGAATGCTGGGAAACATTGAACTACTGACTGAGGGCTCGGCGTATATAAAGGGTAGACAACGAGGTTTACCTCGTTGAAGCCCCGTTCAACGATCATAAAGGTCGTTGTCTACCACGTGTAGTCTGGGAGCGGACAGGGACAAGCCCTGTCCCTACGCAAAAGATCTTCGTGTAGGGGATAGTCCGCCTCATGTGGATCAGAATGACGAATCGTCCCAGTTTCTGCATGCAATTTGGCCTTCGCCAGGCCATTCTGTCATTGCGAGGGACAGAGTCCCGAAGCAAT
>JBHICS010000306.1:0-2030 GCA_046759685.1 Candidatus Brocadiales bacterium
CCTCTTTCGCTGCCTTGTAAACGGCAAAGACGTCGTTTCCATCCACCTGGATGCCATTGACACCGTAGCCAATGCCCTTCTGGGCAAGGGTCTCTGTTGCATTTTGCTTGGCCCTGGGTAAGGAAATTGCCCAGCCGTTATTCTGGCAGATAAAGACGGCGGGCACCTTGAAGACCCCAGCAAAATTAAGACCTTCGTGAAAGTCTCCCTTTGAGGTAGCACCATCACCGAAGTAGATCATAGTAACGACTTTTTCTTTAAGCATCTTTGAAGCCCAGGCAACACCTGTTCCATGGGGTATCTGGGTACCCACAGGAATAGCAATGGGGAAATTATTTAGGCCTTCAGGGCTTTCAAGACCTCCCTCATCGCCTCCCCAGTACTGAAGGACCATATGCATAGGGTGCTTCCTTGTTATAAGGGCACCAGATTCCCGGTATGTGGGGAAAATCCAGTCTTTCTGCCCCAGGGCGTAGGCAGAGCCTACCTGGGAGGCCTCCTGTCCCTTGACCTGTATGTAAGTCCCTATTCTCCCCTGTCTCTGAAGGCTAAAGGCCTTGTCGTCAAAGGTCCTGATGAGTACCATGAGCTCATACAGCTCCTTAATCTTGCTGCTCCCAAGCCTCGGCATAAGCTCCTTATCTGCATTGCCACTATTATCAAGGACTTGGAGGTACTCTACCCTAAAGTTCTTAACGGGCTTTCTAGGCATTTGACAGTCCCCTCTACTCTCCTACAGCCCATTCCTTTAGCTTCTCGTAGCTAGTGGTACCACAAATCTTTTTACCGGTCTTTTCATTATAGAAAAAGGGTACACCGCCACAGAATCTTTGACCATTTTCATCCTTATCCAGTTTCTCCATAAGCGATGCATTCTTGCTATCATGCCATACCTCAAGCCTTGTGACCTTTATATCCTCTTCGCCCTCCAGCCTCTCAATCAGAGGGTCCATCTCTCTACAGTGCATGCACTCCGTACCGTAAAACTCAATAAGCCTGTCCGTCATCTTATGCCCTCTCCTGAATTATTTAAGAAAGACATATTTCTGCCCCGTTCCCATGTTATCCAAATTGTGACTAATATCAACCGAAAAGCCTAGCTTTGCGGAGGACGCGATACTCTATAGCATCAACATTACCAATTAAGCTCTGTTAGAAACATCAGGAAGGCTTCTGGTTGGTCCTTGCCCATATACTTACAGATATGCGGTTGGGCTTCTAGGTAGTTTTCAGCCTGAAGGAAGGTTCCTTCTTTTCCTTTGGTGTCTTCAGAAGGCCTTCAGTCTTAATCCTCAGGCGAAGGTCGTTAGCGCTATCGGCTTGGGCCAGGGCCGTCTCATAGCTTATCTGCCCCTTCCTAAAGAGCTCAAAAAGGGACTGATCGAAGGTCTGCATTCCCTCCTGGACACCTTTTGCCATTGTCTCTTTTAGCAGACCTGTCTCCCCTTTACGGATAAGGTCCTTTACCCTTGGCGTATCGATCAAAACCTCTACGGCAGCCGCCCTTGTACCTTCAACCCTTGGGATAAGCCTCTGGGATATGACTGCCCGCAGGGTCAGCGACAATAGAGTATGCACCTGTCCATGCATGGCCATAGGAAAGAAGGTAAGTATGCGTTCTATCACCTGGTTGGCATTATTGGCGTGTAGCGTACTCAGGCATAGGTGGCCGGTCTCGGCAAAGGACAGGGCCGTCTCCATGGTCTCTTTGTCTCGTATCTCGCCGATAAGGATAACGTCCGGGGCTTGTCTGAGGGCATTCTTAAGGGCCTCTGGATACGATTTAGTGTCTATTCCTACCTCACGCTGCGTGACGATTGAGCGACTATGCGAGTGATGAAATTCTATAGGGTCCTCAATCGTTATGATATGTCCTGGCGAATTAGAGGCCCTGTAATCCACCACCGCAGCCATTGTGGTGGACTTGCCTGAGCCTGCGGCGCCCACCACCAATACCAATCCCCTCTTACGCAGCGATATGTCCCTAAGTATAGGGGGCAGGCCGAGTTCTCCGAAGTTCTTTATTTGCT
>JBHICS010000307.1:0-2021 GCA_046759685.1 Candidatus Brocadiales bacterium
AGCCAAAGGCAAACCCGCTTGCCCACGGTGGTGAGCTGGGCCGGCTGGTAGTGGGTAAAGGCTACGGTCACCAGGTCCTTGTGTGTGTGCGCCTGTTTGGATAGTGCGTTTATGACACAGATTAACCTCCGCCTTACTATATCGAGCCCATTGCGCATGATTATTAGGTCTGCATTATCCAGCACATACGCGCTGGTAGCACCCAGGTGCATGATTGGTCTTGCGCTGGGACACTGTTCGCCAAACGCCCTGAGGTGGGCCATTACGTCGTGCCTTATCCTGGACTCCAGTTTGCGTACTTCATCGTATGGTATGTCTTCTTGGTGTGCCCTCATCTCGTCTATCTGGGCCTTGGAGATGTTCTTGAGCCCAAGGTCACACTCTGCCTCTGCCAGGGCAATCCAGAGCCTGCGCCAGATGATGTGGCGGGTTTTATCCGAAAAGAGTTGGGCCATCTCCGGACTCGCGTATCTATCTACTAGCGGGTTCTGGTATGTGTCGCGTTTTTCCGACAAGGAGTTTGTCTCCTATCAAATCTTGTAGTTGCTCCGTAGTCCTGTAGCGGCAGAGCTTGCTCTGCGAAATTTGTGTCGAGTCGTGCCTGAGGCAGATCCGCCTCTGGTGGACAAGCTCGACCACTACAAACAACAAACTTGGCATGATTTGTCTCGCGCGTGCGACATCTACCTTAGACGGACCGCACACCACACTTAGGGTTAGCGCAGGGCTTCAGCTTGCAGTGATTGTAAAATTACGGCAAGTGATGAAAACAAAAAAAGAAATGTAAAGAAATATTATACTGGAATGGATGCACATAAGAAATACTTTATTTCTGCAGTAATGGACGGTGGAGTAAAATCTTGTGTATAGAAATGGTGGGCGCACGGCAGACCGGCCGTTATTTGGCGGGCATCGGGCTGTACGCCTGCAACGCCGAAAGCGGATCTGCCTTCGGCACGACCTATGGCATGAGGTTGGGGGAGGGTGAGATAAGGCCTATCCGCCTTCACCACCTGCACCATGTGCCGGGGATATACCCTTGAAAGAGGCCTTCTGCCAATTTGACAGCTACAGGGAGAGGCGGTAGAATCCTGTAATCTTACTTAAGTCATTATATATAACACACTTATACATACACCCGCCCCTTCCCACTTATCGGGGATTTTGGCACTGGGTTTGCTACTTTCTATGATAAGCTTTTATTAAGAGGGAGGAGAAGATGCCAGCCAAAAAGATTGTATTTAATCAGGAGGCCTGGGAGGCCGTTCGTGAGGGCATAAAGAAACTCGCAGACGCTGTAAAGATAACCCTTGGTCCAAGGGGCCGCAACGTAATCCTGCAAAAGAGCTTTGGTTCACCAACAATCACCAAGGATGGGGTCACTGTCGCCAAGGAGATAGAGCTAGAGGACCATTTAGAGAATATCGGGGCGCAGATGGTGAAGTCCGTCTCATCCAAGACCAGTGATGTTGCCGGGGACGGCACCACTACGGCGACGGTGTTGGCGGAGTCAATATTTGTTGAGGGTTTAAAGAACGTGACTGCCGGTGCCAATGCGATGGCCGTAAAGCGCGGCATAGATAAGGCCGTTGATGCCGTGGTAAAGAAGCTGAAACAGATGAGTATCCCTGTCAAGGGCCGTAAGGAGATAGAACAGGTAGCTACTGTCGCCTCAAACTATGACCCTGACGTGGGTAAGATTATAGCCGATGCAATGGAGAAGGTGGGAAAAGACGGTGTCATCACCGTAGAAGAAGGAAAGAGCCTGGAGACCACTGTAAGGTGGATCGAGGGGTTGCAGTTCGACAAGGGCTATCTTTCTCCATACTTTATAACAGACCCCAAGAGTATGGAAGCCGTCTTGGAAGAGCCTTATATACTCGTACACGAGAAGAAGATATCAAACGCAAAAACAATTATACCTATCTTGGAAAAGGTGGCTCAGCAGGGAAAGCCTCTTTTGATAATAGCGGAGGATGTGGAGGGAGAGGCACTTACCTTGATAGTTGTCAACAAGCTCC
>JBHICS010000308.1:0-1993 GCA_046759685.1 Candidatus Brocadiales bacterium
CGCGAGCTGGACGCCCACTCCCCCATAATCATTATGACCGCTTATGGAAGCAAAGACTTGGCCATCAGGGCCGTTAAGGAAGGTGCCTACGACTTCTTCACGAAACCAATCAAGCTGGACGAATTTCTCATAATCATCAAGAGGGCCCTAGAAAAGAGGCGCCTCCAGACAGAAATCTCCCACCTGGAAGAGAGGATAAAAAAGAAGTATCAATTTCAAAATATCGTAGGCTCCAGTGGCCCAATGCAAGAGGTCTTTGCCATGGTGCATAAGGTTGCAGCAACTGACTCATCCGTCATCATATATGGAGAAAGCGGTACGGGCAAGGAACTTATCGCGCAGGCTATTCACGCAAATAGCGGAAGGTGCGAAAGCACCTTTGTTAAACTCAATTGTGTGGCCATACCCGAGGGCCTTCTTGAAAGTGAACTCTTTGGGCACGAAAAGGGCGCCTTCACTGGCGCGATGCAACAAAAGATGGGAAAGTTTGAGCTGGCCAACGGCGGCACCATATTCCTGGACGAAATCGGCGACATGACACTTGCCACCCAGGCAAAGATACTGAGAGTACTTCAGCAAAGGGAGTTTGAGAGGGTTGGAGGCACAAAGACTATTTGGACGGATGTAAGGATAATCGCCGCAACGAACAAAGACCTGCAAAAGGCCGTCGAAGATAAACAATTCCGAGAGGACCTGTACTTTAGATTAAACGTAGTGCCTCTCTATATGCCACCCCTAAGGGAGAGAAAAGAGGACATACCCCTTCTGGTTGAACATTTCATAACGGAAGCCAGTGAAAAGGTAAAGAAACCCATAAGCGGCATATCCGCCGATGCTTTAGACATGCTTATGGAATACAACTGGCCGGGAAACGTAAGAGAACTAGAGAACTGCATAGAACGGGCAGCGGTAATATCCAGTGGGGACTTTATTGTAAAGGACTGCTTGCCCCTCTATATAGCCACTACCGGAGAAAGGCAAGAGTCCGAGGGTAAGGGCACAATAGACGAGGCCCTAGTCCAAACAGAAAAGAAACTGATCGTTGATGCACTTAAACAAACAAGAGGCGTCCAGGTAAAGGCCGCCAAACTCTTAGGCATCACTGAAAGAAGCCTATGGCACAGAATAAAAAAATATAATATAAATATAAAGACACATAGACATGACAAATAGAATACCCAATGCATGTTTCATGTGGTAAACGCCCGATATCGTATTAAAACGCATTGGCTTACTAATTATAAGACTGGAGGTTATGAAGAGGGGTGCTTCTCGGTGAGATATTGATAAAGAAAGGCATAATAACGGAAGATCAGCTAGAGCTTGCCCTCAAGGAACAGGCACGGACCGGCGCCCTGTTGGGGGAAGTGCTCAACAGCCTCGGTTTCGTGAGCCAAGAGGTTATTACAGAGATTCTGGCCCAGGAAGCGGGTGTAGAATGCCTAAAACTAAAAGAATGTACAATCTCCGACGAGGCCATAAAACTTGTACCAGAGGCCTTCGCACGCAGGCACAAAGTCCTCCCTATATTGTTAGATAATGGCACTCTCAAGGTTGCAATGTCAAACATCTTTGACGTCGCTGTAATAGACGAGTTACAGGAACTGACCAAATACTACGTGGAGGCCGTAGCGGCAACAGAGGCCGATATAAGCGATGCAATAAACCGCTGCTACGGTGCAGAAGGGGTTGCGGTACAAGAGGCCACAATTATTGAGGAAGAGGGCAAGCCTATCGATACCCTTATCGAGGAAAATATACGGTTGGCCGAAATACAGACAAAGACAGGAGAAGAACAGACAGATGTCACCGTGGTCGCCCCGGTGATAAAACTCATAGACCTGCTCTTAACCTACGCAGTCATTCAGGACGCCACAGACCTCCACATAGAACCGGACGAAAAACTAATCAGAACCAGATACAGGATAGATGGCGTCCTGCTCCAGGGACCTTCCCTACCAAAACTACTGCTCTCCCCTCTCACTGTCAGGGT
>JBHICS010000309.1:0-1974 GCA_046759685.1 Candidatus Brocadiales bacterium
TGAAAAAGCTTCCTTCCATATTTCTTACCACCTTCATCCTGTTATCATCTCCATCTACTATCGCAGCCGGCGATCCTGAGCTAATGAGTCTCTACGAAAGGGCCCTGGAGGGAATGGAAAGACCGCTCAAGAAAGAGGACTTTCAACACACCGGACTAAAGACCGCCTCGGACTACGACGACCTGGTACAAATGTGTATCGCGGCTGGTGATTATCCCAAGGCCCTGGAGTTCACAATGGAGGCACTTGAGCTTGATGCCTTTGATCCAATTGCCAATCTCAATGCGGGTATCATCCACTATAAACAGGAAGATTATGAGCAGGCCGCCTATTACCTCGAGTGGGCGCTTAGAATAGAGAGGAAACTGCATAGGACGAGAGGGGTGCGCCTGGGAGAGGAAATCTTGTCAACCTCAGAGCCGCCTGCGCACCTGACCATAATGGCGCTGCTCGAGAAGGCTAAGGAGGAGGCTAAGGAGAAGGCAAGTGAGGAGGTTCCACCAGAGGAGACAGAAACCGGGGGTGTCCCTACTGCTTCTGGAGAAATGGCAGAGACCTTAGGCCGCTCGGGTCTACAGAAAAGTGTGATAACAAAGACTCCTCCTGTTGAGGTCCCTGAGAGGGAAGTTAAAATAAAAGGGCCTGAAAAGCGTATGGAATCTAAAAAGGAAGGGCCCGTGGCTACCCTTTTTAGGAGATTAGGAAGCGTAGATATGCAGAAATACGTTTCCGACATTTATGCCGCCGGGGGGGACGGTGATAAGGTAATAGTGGTCGTAAATGACAAATGGAAGGGCCTATCCTATCAAATAAGATTAAAGCGCGCGGATAAACTGTGGGGAGAGTGGCAACGGATAAAGAGGAGAACCGATGATAAAGTCGGAATGTATCGCATACAACTCATAGACCATGCTGGAGAAAAGGTGGGGGGAAGCAACTGGCTAAATACCAAAGTGTGGGTAAAGGAACCTTAGTTCTATGGTGGAAATCTCTTACACCTTTACGGTGTTGAAAAGAAACCTTTTGTAACTCATTTTCCAGACAGCCGCCGGCATATCACCGATGCTACCTTACCTTCAATGCCTCCCACAGGAATTCGGTAACTGGGTCTATATACTCCTCTAATTCCTTCTCAATAACACCCATCCTCTTAAAGTCTGAGAGTTTTGTTATTGCGCCTACTATAATCGCACCCGCAAAGGGCAGCTCTATCTCCTTCAACTCACCCGCCTCGATGCCCTCTCTTATAATTCCTACGATTACTTCCAGTGGTTTGGGTGTTCGCGGCAGCAGTGTTCTTAGTTCATAGTGGGAGGAGAGTATGAGGAATTTATACAGCAAGGGCTCCTTTTGTGCATAGGCATAAAAGGCCACAATGGCACGCCTCAATTTATTCTTTGTTCCCGTCACTCCACGGAGTTCTTTCTCAAGTTCCTGTTTGAAGTGCTTCATGTTGTCATAGAATAACTCCTGCGCCAGCTCCTCCTTGCCCTTCCAATGACGGTATAAGGTGCCTTCTGCTACACCTGCCTCCCTGGCAATGTCCTTTACTGTAGTGGCTTTTATACCCTTTTCAGAAAAAAGCCTTATTGCCGCATCGATGATTGCAGGCTTTTTTGTCTCAAGCGCCTTGTCTTTACTCAGGGGCACAGTCTGTGCGCACATAACATACTCCTATAGAGCACGGGACAACGTCCGACAGCTTACCAGAAACAAACCCCCAGTCAAGAGAAAGGGTTACAAACCGGCTGCTGTGCGAATGAAATGCGGTTACCAGATGTGCACTTGTGAGGAAGCACAAAAGGTCTTCGTATCAGAGATCTGGTAGCTGCATTTCATGGACGTGTCAAAGTCGGAAAGTACAATTAAAAACGAAAAAGTCATACCCGTTTGGGTGGGCAGTTGCATTAATATTTGTCGGTACAACAATCACACATAAAAATATATAGTGTGATATACCTTGACTTGGTTTAT
>JBHICS010000310.1:0-1957 GCA_046759685.1 Candidatus Brocadiales bacterium
ATCACACGGAGCATTCTAAGGCATGGCGATAGTAAATGCAATAGATGATATTCCTTTATTACGCCTCTGTAAGGCCGACACCTGCTTGGTGCTGACCGGTGCCGGTGTATCGGCTGAGAGCGGTATCCCCACCTTCAGGGATGCTAAGGGAGGGTTGTGGTCCAGGTTTAATATCAAAGAGCTGGCCACCCCCGAGGGCTTTAAGATCAACCCCAAGCGAGTTTGGCAATGGTATGAGCAAAGAAGACACATCATTATGAAGGCCAAGCCTAACCCTGCTCACTATGCCGTGGCCAGGCTTGAGCGCTTGTTTCCGAAGGATTTTTGGCTTATTACGCAGAACATAGACGGCCTCCACGCCAAGGCCGGTAGCAAAAATATAATAGAACTACATGGCAATATTTTTAAGAACAGGTGCTTTGAATGTGGTGCCTCTGTGGAATTGGTTGAAAAATCCATCCCGGGCGAGTCAGGGTCGCAGAATGAAGGAGAGATACCACCCAGGTGCCCGCACTGCTGCGGCTACGTAAGGCCAGATGTTGTATGGTTCAACGAGCCACTCCCTGAAGAGTGTATAAATAAATCCATAGAGCATTCGTCATCCGCCTTAGACGGAAAGACATTTTTTGTGGTAGGCACGTCTGCTGTAGTCTATCCTGCTGCCTACCTGCCCCTAATTGCAAGGCGTGCCGGGGCATGTGTGGTGGAAATTAATACCGGCCCTACCCCCGTGACCGACTATGCTGACTTTACCCTCCTGGGCAAGGCGGGGGAGACACTACCCGAACTGGTGGGATGTTTAGAACAATTTAGGGAGGCATAGCAGGTGGTGAAGCATTGTGGGCCTTGCTCCAATGTTCTTTATAGTAGGGTGTTCCAGACACACCTTACTTTTAACATTTTTACTTTATCGCGTACTTCTCTCCCCTGTCTGGGAAGATGGTGACGACCCTCTTACCCTCGCCAAGCTCACGGGCTATCTTGACAGATGCAAATGCTGCAGCACCAGAGGAGATGCCCACTACTAAGCCCTCCTCCCTTGCAAGACGAACGGTCATGTCCTGGGCCTCATCGTCGCTCACCGTTACCACCCTGTCAATAACGTCTTTATTGAGGAGCTTGGGTAGAAACCCTGCGCCTAAGCCGTGTATACGGTGCGCACCGGGTTTGCCACCTGAGATGACGGCGGAATCTTTAGGCTCTACTGCCACCACCTGGACAGAGGGAATCTTTGCCTTAAGCACCTCGCCCACACCGCTAATGGTCCCTCCTGTGCCAACACCGGCCACAAAGGCATCAAGTTGTTCACCTGTGGCTTCAAGGACCTCTACGGCGGTAGTCCTTTTATGTATTTCTGTATTTGCCAGATTCTCAAACTGGTTGGGCATAAAAAAAGTGGGATTTTTTTCCAGAATACTTAATGCCTCCTTAATGGCACCAGGCATCCCTCTAGAGGCTGGGGTCAGCTCCAATGTTGCGCCGTAGAAACTTAGCAGTGCCCTCTGTTCGCTCGGTACGTTTTCGGGCATCACTAGTATGAGCTTATAACCGCGTACGGCAGCCATCATAGCCAGCGATACACCAGTGTTGCCGCTGGTAGGCTCTATTATGGTAGAGCCCTTCTTTAATTGGCCTGCTTTCTCGGCCGCCCGAATCATCTCCAGGCATATCCTGTCCTTTACGCTGCCTGTCGGGTTAACACCCTCAAGCTTACCAATTACCTCTGCGGAATCCTTCTCTAACACCCTGCACAACCTGACCATAGGGGTGTTAAACATCAACTCCAACACATTGGTGGCAATAGTTCGACGGGGGACAGAATGTCCACTGGATACTCCACCGCCGTCCATTACCATGGGGAAGGCACCTCGTCATAAGTTTGTGTAATATAAGAATATACGGCCGGCACATTATAAGTAGGTGTGAGCCCAATAGCAAGGGAATTTCTTATGTACCT
>JBHICS010000311.1:0-1948 GCA_046759685.1 Candidatus Brocadiales bacterium
GTTTTTTTATCTATCAGGCCCTCTTTCACCATATCTGTTGCTATCCTCAGGGCTGCCTTGGCGGTTCGTTTGCCATTTCGCGTCTGAAGCATATAGAGCCTATTCTCCTGGATGGTAAACTCGATGTCCTGCATGTCTCTGTAGCGTCTTTCCAGGAGATCCTTATAGTGTAGGAGTTCTTCGTATAACGTGGGCATTTCTTCTCGTAAATCGCTGATGGGTTCGGGTGTACGGATTCCTGCTACCACGTCCTCACCCTGTGCATTAATCAGAAACTCGCCGTAGAGGGCATTTTCGCCAGTTGATGGGTTCCTTGTGAAGCAGACACCGGTTGCTGAGTGGCTACCCATATTGCCGAACACCATGGCCTGAACGTTTACGGCGGTACCCAATAGCCCCTGAATGTTGTAAAGCTGTCTGTATTTGATTGCCCTTGGGTTGTTCCACGATGCAAACACCGCGTTAATAGCCCTCTTGAGCTGGACCGTTGGGTCGTCGACAAAATCTTCACCGGTATCTTCTTTGTATACGTCCTTAAACCTTTCAACCAGGTCTTGAAGATGTTTGATAGTGAGGTCTGTATCGTTCTTAACGCGAGCCTTCTTTTTTATCTTTTCCACTTCATGTTCGAACTTGTCGCGGTCTATCCCCATGACCACGTCACCAAACATGGATATAAATCGGCGGTAGGCGTCCCACGCAAACCTCTCGTTGCCGGTTTTCTCTATAAGTGCACGAAGGGTATCCTCGTTTATTCCAAGGTTCAATACTGTATCCATCATCCCAGGCATGGAGGCGGCTGCACCACTGCGAACCGAGACAAGAAGAGGATTGGTCGTATCACCTAAGCATGCCTGCATGGTTTCTTCCAACCTGGATAGATTCTCCTCAAGCTCCCGTGTAAGCCCGTCGGGATATTTTTGGTTATGCTCATAGTAAGATTTACATACTTCAGTGCTTATGGTAAACCCGGGGGGGACAGGCAGCCCTAGATTACTCATCTCTGCAAGGTTGGCACCCTTCCCACCGAGGAGAGCACGCATGGCAGCACTCCCTTCTGCCTTGCCATTACCAAAGAAATATATGTACTTCTCTCCCATTGTGCGCTATCTCTCCTTTCGCCCTCCATTGCTCAGGTATGAGGAACATGGTAGGAAGTAATAATTGGTGTACTACAATGATGAGGTCATATAACCATTGCAATACGTCTTTGATTTTGATACAGCGTAAAGAAGATATTTGGAAGGATTCTAACAGAAATTTTTAGGTATGGCAAGGACATTTTTCACAGCCATCGGTTTATTCCATTTGACATAACTGTATTGTTCTGCTAGTATTACGACACATTTACGTGTAGTCCCAGGATGAGGGTCCTGCCGACTCCTGACCGAAACGAGTGGCCTAAAAACGGTTACATCAGCCAAATTAACTTTAAGAAAACGAAGAAGCAAAGTCCATGCCTACTATAAAGAGGGCCCTGATAAGCGTCTACGACAAGAGGGGGGTGGTAGAGTTCGCAAAGGGCCTGGCTAAGCTTGGCGTAGAGATAATATCCTCTGGCGGGACCGCCAAACTCCTTAAAGAAAACGGGCTCGATGTGATGGAGGTCTCCGAGTATACAGGATTCCCGGAGATGATGGACGGCCGCGTAAAGACACTACATCCCAAGGTGCACGGTGGATTGCTGGCACTAAGGGACAACGCTGTCCATCTCCAACAGATGAAAGAGCACGGCGTCCTCCCCATTGATATGGTTACTGTGAACCTATATCCTTTCGAGAAAACCATTGCTAAAGAGAGTGTTACAATGGAGGAGGCCATAGAGAACATAGACATAGGTGGCCCTTCCATGATTCGCTCCGCCGCAAAGAACCACAAGCACGTGGCCGTTATAGTCGACCCCGACCAGTATGCTCCCGTACTGGAAGAAATGGAGAAAAAGAATGGA
>JBHICS010000312.1:0-1921 GCA_046759685.1 Candidatus Brocadiales bacterium
CAATAAGGAAGAATTTTCGCGAGAGTATGGTGTATTGCAGATTCGGCTTGGTTTCAGTTATCTCACATTACAAACGGCTAGAAGGGATGAAGATCTCCAGTCGGCAACCGAGCACTTTAATGAAGCGATCAAGATTTGCGGCGAAAAGGGGATTGCGAAGGAATATCATGCGGCAAAGATTGGTCTGGCTCTAGCCCTTATAGAGTTACCGGTTGAGGATAGGGTCAGCAACCTGCGTGAGGCGGTCCATATACTTAGCGAAGAGGCCAAATTCTTTACGAAAGAAGACTCTCCGCGGGCTTATGTTATTGCAAATAACGGCCTTGGTTTTGCTCATGAGCATCTTTACAATTTTGCTGGGCAGAAAAAGGAGGATGCAAGTGCGTCCGAAGCCTACTTTAAGGAGGTGCTTTCGATAACTGACTATGGGAGATTTCCAGTAGAGTACGCAAAGGCCCAATTGGGTTTGGGAACCTTATATGCGAGTTTGCCCGGTACGGACGAAGAGGGGCTGGAAGATAAGTCTCTCCATGCGCTATGGGACGCTAGAAACATTTTTAGTGAGGAGTTCTTTCCAACTTATTATACCAACGACCTTTTCCTGACGAGCTTGGTCTATATTGAGAAAGGCGATTATGAGAAGGCAGAGGAATTTATTCAGAAAACAATCGAGGTTGCAGGTAGAACTAATGACCCACTTCTTCCGAGGTATATGAGCTATCTTTATGCCTTCCAGGCCCGTCAAGAATTAGAAGAGTACTAAGTATTTATATGTCATTTCCCACCCGTTATTTCTTCAATGGGAGCAAAATGAAACACTGGGAGCTGGGGTCAGGTCACCAGTGCACGGAGGTCCTTTCTCGCCAGGCCGTCTTAGGGGTGGTGGGCCGATGTTTGATTGTGCGGGTGTTAAGTAGATCTATAGGCATAAAGACAGGTCTTAGCGCCTAGAAACCAATCTTTACCTGCTGGTGTTAGTGTGCCCCGTGTGGCCCGGCGGCCTTTTTTGCCTCTACTTTAACACCTAGCCCTTCCAGTAGCGGCTCAATCTCGTCCATGTTGACCTTAAGTGAGGCCAGCTTATTACCAAGTTGGTCAAGGGCTTTAGCGCGTTCTTCGGCCTTTGGATCGGTATTTTGTGCCGCCTGCACAGAGCCGGCATCATTAACCTCAAGTCCCATGGCCGACAGCTGTGCCTTGAGTGCCCTGTATTTCTGTATCATTGTAATGCTGAAGGCTAGAGATAGAACAACGAGCAGAGCCAACATGAAGTTCGTTGAACCTAATGCCCCTGCCGGGCAACTCTCTCCATGGGAACCTGTCGTTTTATGACCTTCGTGGCCCTCATGGCCTTTGTGTGTATGATCGTGCGGTTGCATTTATCCTCCCTCCTCCTAAACTAAAACAAGGCCATATCACGGCCTTGAACTGCCATAATGACTAAAGTATACTGTTGGCGAAAATTGCAGTCAAATAAAAAAGTTCCAGCAACACAATAATCGGGGAAGATGCTATGAGAACCTCCTCCTTACTTGTTTTGGTGGCTTTGCTTATAGGGTTTCCGTCTTGTGGTGGTGTTAAGGACTCGTACAGGAGGAGTTCTTACATCGGCGATAATCCCGAACTTACAAGCCTCCAAAGGAATGACATCCGTAAAGGCAGGCTGCAGGCAGGGATGACCAGAGAGATGGTAAGGGCATCTCTAGGCGAGCCCACAGAGACCTCTGCAAAGACTACCTTAACCGGGACACTGAAGGAACGCTGGTTTTACGACAAGGATGACGAGACTCTGACGATAAAGTTCCAAGACAGCAGGGTGGTAGGCTGGACCCAGGAGAAGAAGGAGGCCGAGAAATGATAGGGTTCGATGAGTTCGGCCCTGAGAAGGTCTTGGAGGTATACGAGCCAAGGGGTGGGCTGC
>JBHICS010000313.1:0-1909 GCA_046759685.1 Candidatus Brocadiales bacterium
GGTAGGCTTATGTAGCTAGTAAGGCTTGGGCCCTTTTCACCGACACCCTCCCTTATTACTTGCACCAGTAGTTCTTGGCCTGGCTTAAGCAGGGACTGTATCCGCCTCTGTTCCCTCCTGTTTCGTGTCTTTTCTGTCTTTTCTGTCTTTTCTGCCTTTTCTGTCTTTTCTGCCTTTTCTGCCTTTTCTGCCTTAGCCAAAGTGGCATCAAGCACCTCACTTATGTGGAGGAAACCGTTTCTTTTTAACCCTATGTCCACAAAGGCCGCCTCCAGGCTGGGCTCTACGTTGGACACCCTGCCCATGTAGATGTTCCCTACCGCCTGCCCCTTTGATATACGTTCGATATAGAGTTCTTCCAACATATTGTCTTCGAGTATGGCTATGCGGCTTTCCTCTGGTTCTAATACATTTATTAGCATTTTCTTGCTCATCGTTTTATTTACCTTCCCGAGAGGGAGAAAGATGGACAGCGCTCCTCGTTATCCTCAGTGTATTGTCTGTACCCATACTTAATCCGAGGGCCTTGAGGACTTCGTCTGGACGTGCCATACCTTCCTTGGTAGGCTTGAGTTTTAACAGGAGGGTACTCTCTTCCACCGTGATGGACACTATTGAGGAGCGGAGATTAAAAAGCTTCTTTCCGCCCTTCTTTTCCCTCGTCACCTGAAACTTTTTTGCAGTAAGGAATTCATTAACCTTTTCCAGTGTTAATTCTTTAGGAAGGGCCCCCTCAATTCGATAGACCAACTCGCTTACGCTGGAAGGGCTTCGAGGCGCGACAGGCTCGGCTGAGACTATTGACAAACCCGGTGGAAGCTGTGCATTCAGGCGTTCCTGCAACTTACCAGATGCTACCCACTGGGAGAGTTCTAGCTCAAAAATCTCATCGGCACCCTCTATTCCTAGAGCCAGGGCCGCAGGGAAAGACATCTTTGGCCGTGGGTTAAAGCCTTGGCTCATCAAGATAGGGATGTTAGCCCTCCTGATGGCTCTTTCGAACAGCCTCATCAGGTCGTGATGTGAGATGAACCTCAAGACCCCAGTTTTCTGGAATCTGAGCCTAATCCTTATGGGTTGGCCCCTTCCTACAAAATCTCTCTCTTGGAACTTAAAGAAATTTGCCAGGGGTTAGACCTGAAAAGCAAGCAGCAGGTTTTTTACCCCCTAGAAGGCCTCGGGGAGAATCTCTTCGGTGATCTCTCTTAGGTAGCGTACGGATTTCTCCGGGTTAGTGAATTCGGACACCTCTTCTGCTACCTCCCTGGCCCTTTCATATGTAACGGTGCGTATAACCTTCTTTAGTGCGGGGATTATGGTAGGTGGTGCAACACTGAACTCTGTTAGGCCCAAACCCATCAGAAGCACCAGATATTCCAATTCACTTCCCATTTCGCCACACATCGTTACCGGGATATTGTTATCTTCGGCCACTTCAATGGTCATCTTAAGTAGTCTCAGTATGGCGGGGTGTGCCGGGCAATACATCTCGGCCACCGTCTCGTTGTCCCTATCTATGGCCAAGGAGTATTGGACCAGATCGTTGGTGCCTATACTAAAGAAGTCCGCCTCCTTTGCCAGCACATCTGCTATCAGAACAGATGAGGGCACCTCTATCATAACCCCCAAAGGTATATTCTCGTCAAAAGGCAATCCCCTCCTCTCCAATTCTTCCATTGCCTCCCACACCATTGTCTTCGCTCTGCGGAGTTCCTGTAGAGAGGATATAAGCGGAAAGAGTATCTTTATGTTCTTTTTCGAGGCCGATGCCCTGAGAATTGCCTTTAGCTGAGCGTTAAATATATTTGGGTGCTCAAAGCAGTAACGAATAGAACGGCACCCCAAAAATGGATTTGATTCCTTGTAGTTATCATTAGTGAAGAATTTATCGGCCCCTAGGTCCACCGTC
>JBHICS010000314.1:0-1890 GCA_046759685.1 Candidatus Brocadiales bacterium
CCTTATAGCAGGGGGAGAGACCACGGTCACGCTCAGGGGAGGTGGAATGGGTGGCAGGAACCAGGAATTTGCCCTTGCTGCAGCATTGGGGCTGCAGGGGTGCAATAACACAGTAGTCCTAAGTGGTGGTACGGACGGCACCGATGGTCCCACCGACGTAGCTGGTGCAATGGTAGATGCAAATACGTGTCGTAGGGCAAAGAACAGACTTCGGTTGGATGCCGCGGACTACCTTCACAGGAATGATTCCTACCGGTTTTTTCAGAAAGCGGGGGGGCATATCGTTACAGGCCCAACACAGACAAATGTGATGGACATAATGCTGGCCCTTGTCGGATAGCTAGAAAAGGAGACGATAGTGAAATTTAGTACGGCCCTGAGACGGTTTCCTCGTAGGAGAATAGAAAAGATAGAAGACGTAGACCTCGTAGTGGGTATCCCTTGCTACAACAACGATAGCACGGTTGCTAATGTAGTAAAGGTGGTCGGCCAGGGCCTTTCTATGTACTTCCCCAAGGAAAGGTCCCTTATTATAGTATGTGATGGGGGTTCCACGGATGACAGCCGTGAGGAGGCCACCGCCGTACAGGTGGAACCTTATATAGAGAAGCTGATAACAATATACAGGGGCGTTCCCGGAAAGGGCTCTGCATTGAGGGGCATCTTTGAGGTGTCAGAGTACCTTGACGCCAGGGTATGTGCGGTGTGCGACTCTGACCTCAGATCTATCACGCCGGAGTGGATAAGGAATCTGATAGGTCCAATTGAACAAGAGGAGTATCAGTTTGTTGCCCCTAATTACAGGCGTTTTAAGTACGACGGTACTATCACGAACAACATAGTGTATTGCCTTACCAGGGCCATCTACGGCCGCAGGGTGAGGCAGCCCATAGGGGGCGATTTTGCATTCTCCCGAAAATTTGTCAAAGCCTGCATGCAGGAGGACGTCTGGGACACGGATATAGGTAGATTTGGAATTGATATATGGCTTACCACCACTGCCATTGTAAAGGGTTTCAGGATGTGCCAGGCCCGTTTGGGTGCAAAGATACACGACGCAAAAGACCCCGGCGAGGTGTTGGGGGCCATGTTCCGTCAGGTAGTTTCCACACTCTTTATTCTTATGGAACAGCACTACGACATCTGGAAGGATATAAAAAAGAGCAAAAGCGTTGACATTATTGGCGAAGAGCCAAAGGTTGAGCCTGAGAGTTTTTCTATCGACGAGGAGGCACTGGTAGAGAATTTCAAGACAGGCTTTAACAACTTCAGCCCCTTGTGGAAATCTATCCTCACAAAAAAGAACTTTGATGAAGTACGAAAGTTGACGGCCCTTACACCGGAGAATTTCTTTATGGATGACAAGCTATGGGTGAAGGTACTATATGATTTCGCCGCTACATTTCACCACTGGAAGAAGGATAGATATAAACTGGTGATGATTATGACACCTCTATATTTTGCGCGCATCGCCCATTTTGTTAATTTCACAAGAGAAATGAGCGACGATGAGGCGGAAAAGGTCGTAGAGGAGTCTGCTCGTATGTTTGAGTTGGAGAAGGATTATTTACTAGACCGCTGGGAAATCAAAGAGTAGTGCCTTGGGTATGAGGTTATATCAGATATTACTTACCGCTATACCTATTTTACTTTCTGTTTCGTGTGCCACTCCCGGGGATATAGTCAGCCTGCAAAAAAGTGTCGAGGATAACCCGGAGAGTACACAGGCCCACTATGAACTGGCACTCGCATATCTCAAACGGGGGCTCGAGTGGGAGGGGCCACGCGATGTAGGTATCCCGGTCATCGTTAGCAAGAGATGTACTAAAAAGGCCCAAAAGGAACTTCAGAAGACCGTAGAGCTTGACCCCAACCTTCCCGAACCCCATT
>JBHICS010000315.1:0-1889 GCA_046759685.1 Candidatus Brocadiales bacterium
CGTCCTGTGTGAAATTACCCTCGATAATACCCCTGCCTGGTATGCGCTCGCGGATAACCGGTGCAGAGTAAAGTATTCCGTCAAGGATAATGGCCAGTGGCTTCCCAATATTTCGCTCGGTGAGCTGGCCGAATTTTGCCTTGCCTTCGGTATTAAACTCAAAGCCTACTACCGGTTGGACGTTCTTGCGGTCCGGATAAACCCTGGCCAGACTCTCGCCGCTCAGCTCTATTTTATTCCTTACTAAGTACCAATCCTCGGTAAATTCGCCAGCCTCTCCCCTACCCTTCTTTACCCAATGCTTGTAGTAGCCGGGGACAGCCTTCCCTAATATAGCGTCATTGTATTCTGGTGAATCCTTCGGGGCGGCAAGCCGGAATTCTAGTTTCCCCAGGCGCACAATCCTTTCCTTGAGCTGTTCTATCTCATAATGTGTGGCACCCGGGACCTGTATAAGGATGCGATGAAAGCCCTGCTCTTGTAACCTGTACTCCATTATGCCCCTGGGGTCTATCCTCTTCTTTAATACATCTATAATCTCCTGGGTAATCCCTGGTCTATCCTCATCAGGCGCCACTCTAACTCTGTAGATGAGCTCAGAACCTCCCCTAAGGTCGAGGCCCAGTTTCACCCTACCCCTGGCTATCTCTTCTATCACCTTTTCGGTTACCTTCTTTCCCTCCGCATTGATTTCCTCCTTGACAACAACCTCTTTGCGGATGGGCTGCCCCATCAGAAAGGCCATCCACGACTCTTCCACCGTTTCCCGTTCTACGACCTTTCCGTTGATTTCCTTTATCTTCTCAACCCTCATCACCCTGTTGGTGGGTGGATAAAGGGCAAAAAGGGCCAAAGCGATCAATATGGCTATAAGCGGTATCTTCCAGCGGTAGATTTCCTTAGGCATCTCTCTTTTTCCTTACTCCTTATTCACTCTCGTGTTCTCGACCTAAAGGGGATTTCCGTCAGGCTTAGTTAGCCCTCCTCCCCCTTCTCTCCCTTGTGCATAACAGATACTATATGCTCTCTCTCTACCTTTACCCTTACGTCTTTGCTACGGTCTATTTGAATTAGAAGTTCTGTCTCCTTAACGTTGAGGACAACACCATGTAAGCCCCCAGACGTTATCACCTTGTCATTCTTCTTTATGGCTGCAAGCATCTCCTGCCTCGCAGTCTCTTTTACCCTCTGAGGTCTAAGGATAAACAAATAGATGATGAGGGCCATTAACATAAATGGCACCATGGTGGTCCAAAACGCCGGAGGCGGATTGGCTGCCTGAGCTAGAAAAATCATCTACTATCCTCCTTTTCTTGGGCCTCAAGAAGTCTTTCTTTAAATCTCCCAAAGGTCCCGCTAAGGATGGCCTCACGGGTATCTAACATTATTTCCTGAAAGAAATACACATTATGCAGCGATACCAGTGTCATAGCCAGCATCTCTCCTGCAAAAAACAGGTGGCGCAGATAGGCACGTGAGAAGGTCCTGCACGTATAACAGTCACACCTATCGTCCAAGGGCTTTTGGTCATCCCTGTAGATGCTATTAAAGAGTCTTATTTTACCCTTCCATGTGTACGCACAGCCGTTTCGGCCGTTGCGGGTGGGCAGTACGCAGTCAAACATATCCACACCACGTTCAACGGCGTCAAGTATGTCTGACGGTGGGCCCACACCCATAAGGTAGCGTGGCTTATCCCACGGAAGCCGTTCAATCGTATAATCCAGCACTTCATTCATAAGATAACTCCCCTCTCCCACACTCAGGCCACCCACGGCGTAGCCGTCTAGGTCCATTTCACCCAAGCGCTCCACACTCTCCGTGCGCAGATCCTTAAATACACTGCCCTGTACTATACCAAAGAGGCCGGGACCGCCCGGCTTACTCTT
>JBHICS010000316.1:0-1887 GCA_046759685.1 Candidatus Brocadiales bacterium
CGGTGGTCGCCGTGTAGTTGTTACATTAAGCAAGAGAACAAGGGCGACCCGGCGGATTGCCCTAATACTCAGAACGACACACACACCTCAATATTAACAACACAATTCTAACAATTCTTATCCAACCTTTCAATTAATAAGGGGTTAGGATTTTGATTGAAAATTGTGGATTATTGGTACAGGGGTTGGATATACTGTCTTCTAAGGAATAAAGAAATAATGAAATGATGGAATTTTGGGGCATTTTTGTGAAATAATACTATGATAAGCATCTACTATCAAAAGGAATAGCTGGGAGTCGATTATGAGGTTCATAATAGCCTCTATTTTCATCATAAGTGTACTATTACCCTTTGGTGTAGACGAACTACTCGTCTTTGACAAGCCTCTGTACGATGGCCCTGTGGCAATAGCAGCCGGAGATGATGAGGGAATACCTTCAAATGAGAAGTCAAAATTCACAAGATTTACAGAAAAGATATTAAACCTAAATTTCACCGAGATACTGGATAGATACGGTATTGCAATTGCCGTAGTCCTTGCCTTTGTGTGGGGTATCGTGGCAGGTGTGGCCTCTCCATGCGTCCTTCCCCTGGTTCCAATAACGGTGGCCTATTTTGCCACACAGGGCGAAACTAAGGGCAAAGGCTATACTATACTGTTGGCCTGTGTATACGTATTAGGGATAGCGACACTATTCACTCCTCTAGGGGTTATCTTTGCCCGAGCCGGAAAAAGCGTAGGAGCGCTGCTGGGCAATCCCTTCTTCATCGGACCCTTCGTAGCCTTCCTGGTGGTAATGGCACTTAGCATGTTCGGGCTCTTTGAGATAAAGCTCCCAAGTTTTATCACAAGCCGCTTACAGGGTGGCGAGAGAAGGCAGGGCATTGTAGGAACATTTGTACTTGGGATTATACTAGGACTCATAGCCATGCCTTGTGTAGGCCCATTTCTCGCCTCTGTCCTTGGGTTTGTAGGCACTCAAGGGAGTGTACTCGTAGGCGGGGCGGCCCTCTTCTCCTTTTCCCTGGGTCTTGGGATGCCCTACCTGGCCCTTGCCATCTCTGCCAAGGCACTGGCAGGCATGCCTAAAGCAGGGGACTGGATGATAAGGGTAAAACAGTTCGCCGGACTAGTGATTCTCCTGGTGGCCGTTTACTTCCTGTCGAAAGTGATTCCTATGGACGCAGCCAAGATTATGGGAGGAATCATCATTGTATTTATAGGTGTCTTTTTAGACATCCTGAGCTGGAAGCAGGTAACCGGCTGGAATATAGTGGGCAGGGCAATTGGCGTGCTGCTTGCCCTGGGAGGGCTCATGCTCCTTACCTGGGGTGCGTTGGGACTGACCGGCCTATATCAAAAGGCGCCGAGTCTGGGTCCTGCCGAGGAGATAAAGTGGGTAACGTCCTTTGACGAGGGTATGAAGCTGGCAAAAGATGCCGGTAAGCCGGTCTTTATAGACTTCTATGCCGAGTGGTGCACCGACTGCAAGTTAATGGAGGTCAAGACCTGGGCAAACGAAGATGTAATAAAGGAATCCGAGAGGTTTGTGGCCATACAGTTGGACTGCTCTGAGAACGACAGCCCCTATAACAAGCTAAGAATAGAGAGGTTTAAATCCTTTGCTATGCCCGTTGCGGTCTTCTTTGATTCGGCAGGGAATTATCTTGAGGAATATTCACTCGAGGGTTATACTGGCTCGAAGAAATTTCTTGAGATAGCACGAGCAATAAAATAGGAGAGGCAGATATGGCAGAGGTACCGTCTGTAAATGATGGCAATTTTAAGGGTGAGGTGCTTGAGTCTTCCACACCCGTGCTCGTAGACTTCTGGGCCACCTGGTGTGCACCCTGCAAGCAGATGTCAGAGATCCTGGACGGGGTG
>JBHICS010000317.1:0-1857 GCA_046759685.1 Candidatus Brocadiales bacterium
ACTCTCTAATGATTACATATTTCTGGATATAGGCGACGGATTCCCCCATTCCGGCATACATAACCTTAGTGACTTCGTTGAAGGATTCACTGCTCTTACCCTCCTTGTGCTGATACTCCCTGGTGTAGGCCTTGTTTTAGCTGCTTTCCTGGCAAATAGATATGCCACAGAGGCCAAGGGTCATGGTGTGCCAGAGGTTATGTCCGCGATGGCACGCAAGGCAGGCATAATGCGCCCCCGTGTTGCACTTGTAAAGACCGTTGTCTCTGCATTATGCATAGGCTCAGGTGGGTCAGTAGGGCAGGTGGGCCCCAGTGTGCAAGTTGGCTCCGTACTCGCCTCGATTGTGGGGCAGGCACTAAGGATGTCTGAAAACAGCATGAAGACACTCGTGGCCTGTGGGGCTGCTGCAGGTATAGCCGCTATCTTCAACGCACCCATAACCGGAACCATCTTCGCGTCAGAGGTTATTCTGGGAAACCTAGGTCTGCATAATATAACACCTGTGCTAATATCCTCAGTCGTTGGCTCTGCAATGGCCAGAATCTTTATAGGGGATGAGCCTGCCTTCTTTGCCCCTGCCTTCGCTTTAGAAAGTCCTTGGGAACTGATTCTCTACTGTATGCTGGGAATATGCGCAGGAATCCTGGCTACCGGTTTTACCAAGACCTTTTACACGCTTGACGATATCTTTAAGTCATTAAATATCCATTATATAACTAAGGCCATCATAGGAGGAGTTATTATTGGTATAGTGGGTATCTTCTTTCCACAACTTTTTGGACTGGGCTTCGGAGCGCTGGACAAGCTACTCTACGATGCATCTTCCTTCACTATACCTTTAATCGTAATATTGTGCCTTATGAAGATTATCCTGACGTCTGTGACCCTGGCGGCAGGTGGGTCTGGAGGCGTATACGGACCGTCTCTGTTTATTGGGGCCTTTATGGGCAGTGCTTTTGGACTGGTGTTTCAACATGTTGCCCCATTTGACGTGGCCTCGGCTGAGGCATATGGCGTTGCGGGCATGGCGGGGTTTCTGGCAGGTGCAACACATGCCCCAATTCAGGCCATATTCATCGCATTCGAGCTGACCGGCGATTACCATGAGGTCATACCCATAATGCTCACCTGCGCGCTAAGCACCTTGGCAGCCAGGCGACTCCTAAAGGATTCTATCTACACCCTAAAGGGCAGACGCCGCGGAGAACGTATAGAGGTCGGGCAAGACCTGTCACTCCTGGAAAGGGTGTCTGTTGCAGATGTCATGGAAAAGGACTTCCCCCATGTTAACAGGGACTCCTCAATCATTAAAATGCTGCGAACCCTGTACAAGAGCAGAATGGACATGATCCCTGTGCTAGATGAAAATGGAGAGTTCTATGGCATAGTCGATTTTAATGAGGTGCGTGCGGTCATCCATAGTGAAGGCCTTCAAGACCTTCTCGTCGTGGATGACGTGACACTGCATAACCCACTAACAGTAACTCCGAGTGCCAACCTGGCGGACGTGTTCACCGAACTGGGCATGCTGGATATCAACTGTCTTCCCGTGGTAAGTGATGAAAACCCTAAGAAACTTGTCGGCATTGTTACCAGAGGTAGTATTGTCTCAAGGTATCGGGAAGAAATTATTCGGGAAGACGAGGCGGAGCACCATTACTCATTCTTTCGGAAAGGGCAACGCCCCGGTTGACGCCTGGAACCAGGCCCTCTAAGAAGTAGCAATACTATCCAATCTCACACCCTCTACCCTTATCTCAGGTGCAATCACCGCCTCTTCAGCCGCCCACACCAGTGTTGTCTTCTTCTCTCTGGTCACGGAGCGAACATTATTCATGATGTGGCATATATTAC
>JBHICS010000318.1:0-1850 GCA_046759685.1 Candidatus Brocadiales bacterium
ATTTCCTCCCCCCCCGGTACAGAGATAGTCACTTTCAGACCCGTCTCCCGCCCGGTGAACTTATTTACTGAGGTCTTTATCATACTTCTGGGCACCGGATTTACGGCCGCTTCACTAGGTGCTACTCGAAGGCCTGGCTTTGTTACCCTGCCCACGCCTTCGCCGCCATTAATAGTAACCCCTCCTTCCTCGCATGGCTCCACCGTGGCGAATACAAGGCACCCGTGTGTAACGTCCGGGTCATCCCCAGAGTCCTTCCGTACTGCACATTGTGCAAGGAGGCCAGGCTGGAGTGTCTTCTCCAGTATCTTAAATCTCGCGGCTATGCCGGACGGGGTGATGACCTCCACGCTATCGGGCATGGAGCCTGTGGAAAGCCCTTGCGCCGCTGCCATTGCTGCTCCTGCGGCACAGGTCCCAGTAGTGAAGCCGTGTCTAAGGTTAGTCAGGTGAATTCTCCTTAGCTATCCTGAGAAGTGCGTTCACGATGGCCGCCGCTACAGTACTTCCTCCCTTCCTGCCACGGTTTGTAATAAAAGGTACCGAAACCCCTTCCAGTTCTTCTTTAGATTCCACTGCTCCTACGAACCCAACGGGTATACCAACTATAAGGGCTGGTTTCATCTTTCCGTCGTTTACTAGTCTTATGGCCTCCATAAGGGCAGTTGGTGCATTGCCGACGGCTATAATGCCCCCTGACACCTTGGTTGCAGAGGCCCTTATAGCTGTAGCCGCCCTTGTGCCTCTGGTGGCCTCGGCGTCCTGCCTTACTTGGCTGTCAGATATCCTGCAGATGACCTCTCCGCCAAAGTGGGAGAGAATTCGCTTATCTATCCCTGCCTGCACCATAGTGACGTCCGTCAATATTGGCCTGCCGGCCCTTATTGCCTTAACGCCCGATGCCACTGCCTCTGGGTGGAATACCAATGTTCTGGCAAATTCCGGGTCCCCTGTGGTGTGGATTATCCTTTGTGCGACAGGCCTGAAGTCTTTTGGAAATTGTTCTAAGTCTACCAGCTTACCAATTATCCGGAAGCTTTCTTCTTCGATCTCATGCGGCCTCAGTTGAGGGTTTTCTGTTCCAGTGGCGGCCTGTCCATTATTAGTTGCCTCTTCTATCCTCTCTACCACTATTTGGGCGATCCTGTTGTCTATGCCCATATGCCGCGTAAGAACTATCTCTACGCCCCCATGCTTTGACCGTTGCTGCTGTATTTCTTCGGGTATGTCGTTCCGCATATGGTTGCCTGGAAACAGCAGTAGAGGAACGACCACCACCTTCTCGGCACCCTTATTTATGACACTCTCCACCGCACGAGAAAGGCTCGGTTCCTCGAACTGCAAGAAAGAAGGCTCCACCACGTCCCATCTGCCTGTATTCCTCAAATTTTCTATTATGCCGTAGAGCCCCCGGTTGGCCTCCTTAACCCTGCTTCCATGGGCTACAACCACCACAGCCGTTTTCATACCCTGGCCCTTTTTGCAGAAGTGAGTAGTCTCATAGCCATACGTGGTTTACCAGCGAAATGTACATGAGAGTATGATGCAAGGACATTGTCTCTGAAAATTCCGTCGGGTCTTGCCTCCTCACCCGGCTTCCTGACTTCGTAAGCGAATGCAGTACTTTTTGGTATGTCTTTGAGTGTCGACCAGTGGAAGACGTGTCCCTTGAAGGTCTCCCCCCTTTTACATAGGATGTTATCATTTGCAGACTTAACGTTGACATAACCTAGGTCTTGCCGCTTCTTGGTCATTTGCGAGGTACCGGGGAGAACACCACTCATCTTATATGAACCGCCTTCAAAGTCAATCAGTCTTTCGAGGAGGTACATCATACCGCCACATTCCCC
>JBHICS010000319.1:0-1845 GCA_046759685.1 Candidatus Brocadiales bacterium
GATGAGGTGGCAAAACATAAGCTATTCTATCCACCCGACCCGGGTAGCGCCGAATTCTCTACACTCGGCGGCAATGTAGCGGAGTGCTCAGGGGGGATGGCGGGGCTCAAGTATGGAGTAACCCGCGACTACATACTTGCGCTTGAGGTGGTTCTGCCCGATGGGAAGGTCATAAATACAGGCCGGAAGACCTGGAGGACTGTTGCTGGCTATGACATTACCAGGCTTTTTGTCGGCTCGGAGGGCACCCTGGGGGTGTTTACCAAGATAACGGTAAAACTTATACCCCTCCCAGCCAAGGTGGAGACGGTGCTTGCCTATTTTCCCTCTCCAGGTGATGCCGTTGACGCGGCAGACGATGTAATCCTGGGTAAAGGGGTAATCCCTAAAACCCTTGAATTCGTGGATAGTATCTGCATTGATTCTGTTAGGGGCTACGGTGGTGTTGATATACCTGAGGAGGCGAAGGCGCTGCTCCTGATAGATGTGGATGGCGACCCTGAGATAGTAAGGAGGGACCGCCTGAGTGTAGAGGAGGCATGCAAGAACCACAATGCGTTCCAGATAGTCGTTGCCGAAGATGCCGAGAAACGTAACGCCCTCTGGACTGTGAGGAGGGTAATATCACCAGCGCTGTTCAAGATTGCCGGAAAGAAACTCAATGAAGACATCTGCGTCCCTAGGAGCAAGGTAAAAGAGGTTACGGAACAGGCCTATTCGCTGGCGAGAGAATATTCTATAGCTACGGCCTGTTTTGGCCATATAGGCGACGGCAACATCCACGTAAACTTCCTCTACGGAGAGGGGGATGAGGAGCAGGCCAAGGTTGACGAGATGCTGGACCGCATCTTCGAGAAGGTGATAGCGATGGGCGGCACAATAACCGGAGAGCACGGAATAGGCACGGCAAAGGCAAAGCACCTTTCATGGGAGATCCCACCGCAGGAACTGGAGATCATGAAGTCGTTGAAGGGGCTGATAGACCCCAAGGGCATCATGAACCCCGGAAAGATCTTCGTGTCTTAGTGGTACAGGAACGCCCCCACTTCTACGTTCCTACAATTGCACAGGCTCAATCTTGACGATATCGGATGGAGGGATGGTCTCGGACGTGATTATCTCGCATCCTAAACCCTCAAATCCCTTCCCACCCCTGACTATTGTCTCTATGCATGCCTCTATCTCCTCCCTTGATTGCTTCCGCCACTTTTTGTCCTTTGGCCCGTAGGTCTTACACAGGGGGTTCTTGCCCTTTATTGCACGGCTGAGGTCTTTTTTGTTCTCTATTATGGAGGGTATGGTATCGAATTTCTTCAGGTCGGTGCTCACATGGATTATGATACCCTGGTTGTCAGACCGTATGTCTCCTAGTTTCTCGTAGTTCTTAGTTAGTTCTTCAAACGTTGATTCCGCAGGCTTAGGGACGGCATTCTTTTTTATTTGCTCGAAGAATAGTTCGTAAAGCCACAGAAGGGCCCTGAACCTGCGGGCCTTTCTCTTGGCCTGTTGTGCGGCGAGACGATAATTAAAGGTAAGTTGGAGAGGTTTGGACCTTTCCGGATGTTCCATAAGAACTATCTCTGCATACTCCATACTCCTTTTGTCGCCTACCTTTTTGGCTATGGCAAGGACGTCGTGGACGCCTTCTATGAAAAAGTTTTCTCCTTCAGAAAAGGGTATCAGGCCCACCGTTTGTATTTCAGGAATCAGGTTTGAGGTGGTGCCATAAAAAATGATTGGGAGAGAGGTGTTTTCTCTCCACGTTCTCAGCCAACTGTAATGGGGGCTAGATGTAGCGTGCATCCTCTGGGCCGCATTGGGAGGTTTTCAACCTAACTTTTCCTC
>JBHICS010000320.1:0-1817 GCA_046759685.1 Candidatus Brocadiales bacterium
ACTGGTAGCGTCCACACTGTTGGAACAAATGGACTGAAACCCAAGGAGTTCTGCTGTCATGGCCGGGTCAATTGGAAGTGTCGTTCCCGCCAGCGCGCATGCACCGAGAGGAGACTCGTCAACCCTTTTTAGACAGTCCGCCAACCTTTTCTTATCCCTTTCCAACATCTCCACATATGCTAAGAGGTGATGGGCTAACAGCACAGGCTGGGCATGTTGGAGGTGGGTAAAGCCTGGGATGACTGTATCAACGTATTCTCCAGCCTTCGACGCCAACTCATATTGTAACCCCTCTATTAAACCAGTGATAACTTGGATTTCATCCTTACACCATAGTCGCATATCAAGGGCTACCTGGTCGTTTCGGCTCCTGGCCGTGTGGAGTTTCTTTCCTGTATCGCCAATCCTTTCTGTTAGGGCGACCTCGATATTCATGTGGACGTCTTCTAGTTCTTTACTGAATTTAAAGTGGTCGGATTCAATATCTTGCTTGATATCTTTTAATGCCCCAATGATTTTGTCCCTTTCATTATCTGAAATCAACCCACAGGCAGCCAGCATAGTAGCATGGGCGATTGAACCCTGGATGTCGTGTTTATATAGCACCCAGTCGAACGAGACCGATTCCGTGAAGGCCTCCACTTGGGGCTGTGTTTGTTTCTTAAACCTCCCTGCCCAGGGTTTTTTCTTGTCTTTCATGGCCTAAATCTCATTAGTTCAGATTATGCCGAAAGATATTATACATAAACTTTTTTAGAAGCAAGGGTAATAGTAAATATAAAGGGTTTCTTGGGGCCTATTATAGGCGAGTATCTTTATCTGCAGTTTGTGCTTTCACCCTTATACCATGTTTCTATTAAGGAGGTCTACCAGAGACACAATCCTTGCCATAAGGGAGGAAAAATTTTCCAAGGTCAGGGATTGTGCACCGTCTGACATTGCATGGTCTGGGTCTGGGTGGACCTCGATGAGGAGTCCATCGGCACCTGCCCCCAGGGCTGCAAGGGCCATTGGTGGCACCAGATACCACTTTCCAGTGGCATGGCTGGGGTCACAGATTATCGGCAAGTGGCTTATCCTGTTGACCATAGGTATAGAGCTCAGGTCTAAAGTGTTGCGGGTTGCTGTCTCGAAGGTACGGATACCTCGTTCACAGAGGATTACTTGTTTATTTCCTTTTCCCATAATATATTCAGCAGAGAGAAGCCATTCCTCGATGGTGGCAGACATACCACGCTTGAGCACACATGGCTTATTTGTCCGCCCTACTTCCTCGAGTAACTGGTAATTCTGCATATTTCGTGTGCCAATCTGCAAGATGTCTGAGTAGTGGGCCACGAGTTCTACGTCTCCAGGTGTCATTACCTCGGTTACAACCTTTAGCCCAGTCTCTGCCCCAACATCTGATAGTATCTTTAACCCGTCCTCTCCTAGACCTCTGAAGCTGTAAGGCGAGGTTCGTGGCTTGAAGGCGCCACCCCTTAGCACACGGGCGCCTGCCTCCTTCACGGCCTTTGCTGTTTTAAGAAGCTGCTCCCTGTTCTCAATGGAACATGGGCCAGCCATGACGACTACATCACCACCACCTATACAGACATCGCCTATTTTTATTATGGTGTCCTCAGCCTTGAATTCCCTGCTGACTAGCTTGTACGGCTTGGAAATTCGCATGGTACGCCCGACACCAGGAAGCCGCTCGATGAGATCCGGCAACTCCGGTGGTATGTTTACCCCTACTACGCCGATTACCGTCGTTTCCTCGCCCTTTGATATGTGGGCTGTCAGGTGGTGTTCCTCGATTCGGGATATCACTTCTT
>JBHICS010000321.1:0-1757 GCA_046759685.1 Candidatus Brocadiales bacterium
TCTCTCCTGGGGAAATAGTTTAACATTTTCCGGCCGTATACCCAAGACAACTTTCTCTGTCTGGAGCTTGTCCTCAAGTGCCTTGGATTTTTCAGGGCTTAACAATAGTCCGTAATCGCCTATTTCTACGTGCCCATCTGAGAATCTTCCGTGTATAAAGTTCATTGGCGGGCTGCCAAGAAAGGAGGCTACGAACATGTTTAAAGGGCGGTCGTAGACCTCTCTCGGTGTCCCGCATTGTTCGACACGGCCGTCCTTTATCACAGCCAGTCTGTCAGAAAGGGTCATGGCCTCAGCCTGGTCGTGGGTTACGTAAATAAAGGTGCATTGAAGACGATGTTGGAGTCTCTTTAGTTCTCCCCTCATCTGCACCCTCAAGGCCGCATCAAGGTTGGAAAGGGGTTCGTCCAGGAGAAAAACCTTTGGACTCCTTACTATGGCCCTGCCCAGGGCAACTCTCTGCCTCTGACCGCCACTCAATTCCTTGGGCATTCTATGGAGAAGTTTCTCGAGCCCTAAGAGGCCTGCCGCATTTCTCACCTTGCTATCTATCTCGGCCTCTGCGGCCTTTGCCATTCTGAGAGGAAAGGCGATATTTTCGTACACGTTTTTGTGCGGATATAGGGCGTAACTTTGGAATACAAAGGCTACGTCTCTTTCCTTAGGCGAGAGCCTATCAACAGGTTCTCTGTTAAACAATACCTTACCAGAGCTCAGCACCTCAAGCCCTGCTATTATGTTCAATATGGTTGATTTCCCGCACCCGGAGGGACCAACGAGGGTAAAAAATTCTTTATCCTCTACTGTTAGGTCTATTCCATGTATTATCTCTGTGTCACCGAACCTCTTTGCAACCCCTTCGAGCCTTACACTAGCCATCTTTACTCCTTGACAGAACCTGCTGTGAGACCTGTGACTATACGCCTCTGAAAGACTATGACCAGTATGACAAGAGGTACTGTAACTATAATAGAAGCGGCGGCTATATCCCCCCATGGTACCTCATGCACCCCTGGGAAGAGTGCAATACCCACAGGGATGGTCCTAGAGGCATAGGTTGTGGTGAAACTTAATGCGAACAGGAACTCGTTCCAGGAAAAAATAAAGACAAGTATGGCTGCTGTAACGACGCCCGGAATGGCCAGGGGAAAGATAACCTTGTAAAGGGTTTGGAGTGGGGAGCAGCCATCAACCTTGGCCGCCTTAATTAGGTCATCAGGTATTTCCTTAAAAAAACTTGTCATTATCCAGATGCTCAGTGGCAGGGCAAACGTGGCATAAGGGAATATGAGTGCCGCATAGGTATCTCTCAGCCCCAGGGCGCGGATTATGATATATAGCGGGCTTACAATGGAGATAGGTGGGAACATGGATATAGCGAGCACCAGTCCAAGAACCAGGGCCTTTCCCCTGAATCTTAACTTGGCGAGGGCATATGAGGTCAAGGAACCTATTGTTATGCAAAAGACAGTGGTGCAGGACGCCACCACGAGGCTGTTGAGTATTATCCTTGCGAAGGGCTGTTCATGGAACACTGCTGGGTAGTGGGTCAGGTCTACCTTGGTAGGCAAAATGGGTGGCAGGGATACCAACTCCTCAGGTGGCTTCAGGGAGGTGACAAACTGCCATACATAGGGTGCAATGCTCCACAAAGCAATCAGCCCCAACGCCACGCAAAACGCGGTGAATACGAGTGCCCTGTTACCCCACTGTTTCATATCGAAAGGCCCCTCAAAAACCATTGTACAAATGTCATT
>JBHICS010000322.1:0-1731 GCA_046759685.1 Candidatus Brocadiales bacterium
ACTCGGCATATATATTTGCACCGCGTCTTGTTGCGTGCTCAAGGGTCTCAAGGATAAGTACTCCTGCACCCGCCCCCACTACCAGCCCCTGCCTGTTTCTGTCGAATGGTTGGCATTTCTCTGGTGCCAGGGCCTTTAAGTTGTGAAAGTGAGTGAATTCCGTTTGTGGTACTACATCACTCCCACCTACTACCATTGCGTTGACCTTCTGTTCTTGTAACAAGTCAAACGCCCAGCAAAGGGCGTGGTTTCCGGAGGAACATGCATTAATCAGGATGGTATTAGGGCCTTCTATTTGGAAGTCTTCCGCTAGCTGGGTAGATAGGGTCACTGGTGGATAAGTTAGAACCACGTCCATGCTGAATCCTGATGCCTTGTTGTCTGGGTGGTCTTTTAACCTATGCTCAAAGGCGGAGAGCTCTCCGGCAAGTGTTCCTATGGAGATACCTATTTTGTCTCTTTCCAGTTCTTGACAATGTAGTATGCCGCTGTCCTGAAGCGCCTCCTTGGTAGCGACGTGTAAACAATCGTAAACGGTGTATCTCTTCTTTGCCTCCATGATTTTGTTGGAGTTCAAACTCTTTATCTCGCAGGCGCGGTGGACCTTATATTTGGAGGTGTCGAAGGAGGTGATTTCTGACGTACCGTCCTGGGCATTAAGCATTGCGCCCCAGGATTTTTTTACGTTCGATCCGATGGCTGTTACCAAGCCGAGGCCTGTTACTACTACTCTGGGCATGATATTAGGTAATCTCTTCTACACCTTTGTGGCTATCAGGCTGGAAGACTCGTCAAACCTTTCCTTCTTCCCTATGCGCTCTAAGGCTTCCTGGTACATCCCAGAGGCCTCCAGTTTTGTTAGGTTCTCTATTAGGTGCGTGATGACGTTTCGCCAGTCCCAATTGACTTTAAGGGCAAACATGGCAGAGTTATTGTTGTTGAGAACCTGTCTTGAGTTTTGAAATCTCTTTCTGATTACCTCTGTGGACCATAATCGCTGCTGTAGGCGCTCAAACCCCTCGATAAGCTCATGGAGAGAGAGGTTGTTGAGAATGTGGACGAGGTGGTGGGATGTGTAGTATACCCAATCATCTGGGAAATTTGTGCGAAAGAGCCTTCCTTCTTTATCCAACCGTTTGTATAGGGGGGTGTTGATAAATGGGCAGAGTATGCCGCATGTCATTATATCGAGGTTAGATCCCAAAACAAAGTCTGCTACCTCATCAAAGGTCTCTACGGTATCGGCGTCGTTGCCAAATATCACGGTCCCCCAGACGGCTATGCCGTGCTTACGGATGTTCTCAATCGCTTCATAATATTTGTCTATGGTTATCCTTAGGTTGACATTTTTGTTCATGGATTCCAGGGCTTCTTTGTTCAGTGATTCTATCCCTATTAGTACCCCTACACAGCCACTCCTGACCATGTAATCCAGTGTCTCGTCATCTTTGTATATGTTGAGTGATGTAAAGCCAAACCAGTTCTGATAAATGTCCCTTTCTACCATCTCCTTAAAGAGGTTTTTGACCCTTTCGTTGGATTTCTTACTGTGGCCGTAAAAGTTTTCGTCGGTGAGTACTAGCCCGCGGAACTTGCCCTGAATGGCCTGCATTTCGTCTAGCACGTCCTCGACAGGCCTTTCACGATATTTTCTGCCCTGGGATTGTGGCACGGAGCAGAACTCGCAGCTAAAGGGGCATCCGGCTGTCGTAGTTATTCCAGAGTAACGAT
>JBHICS010000323.1:0-1608 GCA_046759685.1 Candidatus Brocadiales bacterium
TATTATGCTAGAGGCCTCTTCCTTGTAGAAAATCTTCTTTGCTGCCATGGTACGTCTATCTCCCGCTGAGGGTCAAAAATGATGTGTCGTTAACAGAACATGTGTCAACCAACAATGGCCAGTATGTCTTCTTCAGACATGAGCAGGTATTCCTCACCCCCGATTGACACCTCGGTACCTGCGTATGAGGAGAAAATAACCCGGTCACCCTTCTTGAGTTGGCTTTTAACCCTTTCGCCGCTCTTCAGGAGTTTACCTTCTCCCAGTTCTATTACCTCTCCCTCTCGGGGTTTTTCCTTCGCGGTGTCAGGAAGCACAATCCCGCCGGAGGTCTTTTCTTCAGGCTCCAGCCTCTTTATCAAGACCTTTTCCCCGATAGGTTTTACCTTTACCTTCATAGTGTACCTCTCCTTTATTGGCGAATTTCCCTAAAACCTTCCTTCTCCCAGTAGTATTTCTTCATCATCTGTTTCATGGCATACTGCAGGGCATCCAGATTAATGGGTTTAGAGATAACCGTGTAGGCCTCTGCAGAAATGGCCCTGAGCAGCATCTCTTTTGATGCATTTCTTGAGAGAAAGATGCAGGGGAGAACTACCTGGAATTCTTTCTTTATAAACCTGAACGTGTCAAGGCCGCTTATGTCAGGGAGGTTCATGTCCATTATAAGCGTGTGTATAAGCACCTCCCTGGCAATTTCTATGGCTTCCCTACCAGAACAAGCCAGATATGTGTTATAACCCTCTGGTTCAAAGAACCCCTTTATAATCTCCCTGGAACACTCGTCCTCGTCAGTGATGAGCAGGGAATATTGCCTTTGGCTCCTGTAAGGTGAGTAAATGGCTACCATGCCAATATTTTAAGCAAAATAAATGCCAATAAAAACCTTTAATCCAGAGGTCGATTATTTGGACTTCTTACGGACCCCGTGAGGGTATTCTCATGTGTAAGGTTATATGAAATTAGCACTTAGTGAGCTGACAGTTATTCACGCCTCTTTGCACGAGAGCGGCTAAGGGTCTCTTGTAGTGTATTCGGGGTGTCAATCTCCTGCCGAAATGGCAGTTTTCACGACATCGTCTAATGGCACGCCTGATGCCGTAAGCCGGTACTTTACAGGCTCCTCGGTCACGTTCGGCACCGTAATAGCCAATACCACCTCGTGATAGAGGTTTTTTGTGTTATCTATCTTAAGAGTAACCACTTTGGATTTAATATCCTCTACCTCTGTAAGCGTCGGCACCCACTTGTTTATCTTGATAGCCTTTACCAATAACTGCGGGCCTTTCCCACTCAGCGTTATTCTTAGTTCGCCGATGTCCGTGTCGGACAGGTCAAATCTTAGATAATCTATGCCAAAACCATTTACACTCCTGTCTACGTCAATAGGGTATGAGGCGATGGTCTCAGCGCTAGGGATAGTGGGGAGGCCTACGGAGCGGATGTAGTATCGGCCGTCACTTATTCTTTGGTCGTTTAGATAGAGGGCGGCCATCCAGTCACCGAAATAGTCCACAAACTTGCCACTCTGACCCAAGGCGCGTAGAGCGGCATTAAAACCCTCGATTCCATGGGACTTCTCCGTTACCCAGGTCCCAAGGAACCTCT
>JBHICS010000324.1:0-1549 GCA_046759685.1 Candidatus Brocadiales bacterium
GGAGGACCCTCTCCGTCAGCTCATCGAAGATCTGGCGAAGCTGGATGCCTTCCGGCCAAACGCCACGCCTTTTTAGCATCCCCTGTGTCTTCTCTGTAAGTGAGGTGGCAAACCATATATTCTGCCCCCCACTCCTGAGCATCCATCGCCGACTGCCTCATTAACTCAAAGGAGAGTTTCCGTTTTTCATCATCATCATTTATGAAGAAGCTGGTCACTCCACTGTACGGAAAATAGTGTGGCCTGACCAAGGGGGCATGGAAGCTGAATGGCAGTTTCTGCTTATTAAGAAATGTCTTGAGCTTATCCAGACCTTCCACAGGATGGTCAAATATCTCATATCTGCCCTGGCCGTGGTGTATTGCCCCGGCCGCCTTCACCCTCTCAATACTCGAACGTGTCGTCATACGAGGAACCTTAATAAGCAGGAAGAGAATCGCGATGCGGCTTAAAAAAATCTATAATATCCTATAAATATACGAATTGCAAGCTGATAAGTATTGAAGACGAGCTGAAAAACGGATATGTTCTATTAAAATCGTCTTTGCTTATAGCCTGGCAGGCACTGGGTAAGACTGCGGTTTGAACGCCCTATATAGGCACGTTATGGCATGTTTCTAATTACCTCGTCCCCGAACCCTGAGGTGGATACCTCAGTCGCACCTTCTAACAGTCGGGCAAGGTCGTAAGTAACCTTCTTTTGTGAGATAGTCTCTCCGATGGCAGACATAATACACTTTGTGGCCTCTTCCCAGCCGATGTGTTCCAACAGCATCGTGCCCGCCAGTATAAGGGCGCATGGGTTTACCTTGTTCTGGCCGGCATACTTTGGTGCTGAGCCGTGTGCAGACTCGAAGACGCCCATGGTATCTGAAAGATTCGCAGAGGGAGCAAGACCTATCCCTCCCACTTGGGCATTGCAGGCATCGGAAAGATAGTCACCATTAAGATTGGGCATAACCAACACGTCGCATTCCTCCGGCCTCATCAGGACAAACCTGAACATGTCGTCAGCCAGCTTGTCCTTGACAACTATCTTGTCGTCAGGTTGCTTTCCATTATAATCCTCAAACAATTGTTTTTCCGTAATGGTACAATGCTCATATTCCTCCCTGGCCAGTTCGTAAGCCCAATTGCGGAACGCTCCCTCGGTATACTTCATGATGTTGCCCTTATGTACTATGGTCACAGATTTCCGCTTATGTACCAGGGCATACTCCAGTGCCTTTCTCATCAGTCTCTTGGTACGCCTAACAGAGATAGGCTTTATACCGATGCCGGAGTCATCAGGGATGTTTACGTCTAGCTCTTTGCTAAGCATCTCTATTATTTGACGCGCCTCCTTACTACCCTGGGGCCATTCAATCCCCGCATAGACGTCCTCGGTGTTTTCCCTGAATATGACCATATCTACTCTTTCTGGGTGTTTTACCGGGCTGGGCGTACCCGCGATGTAGCGCACCGGCCTAACGCAAGCATAGAGGTCCATCACCTTGCGAATTGTGACGTTTAGGGACCTGAAACCTTTCCCTATAGGTGTGCTGAGGGG
>JBHICS010000325.1:0-1548 GCA_046759685.1 Candidatus Brocadiales bacterium
GAGGTGCGAGAGCTGTACCCATAATTTGCACAGGTTCGGCAGAGAAGTCTATCGAGACAACAAAATCTGGATTCTTTTCGTCATTTGTAAAACCCTTGGAGACTAGCTTGTTTCTCAGTAAAAACAACAGCTCTTTTTCTTGTAGGGGGTCGAAGGAACTTGCAGGAGACATTGCAAATGTCTTAAGTTTCTCCAGCTCGTCTGTTTTGGTTGGGTCAGAATAACTTCTCACATCCATTTTAATAGCGGAAGCACAACCTGATAAAATTAGGCACGCCAGAATAAATCCTAAGGATAGGAATCTGTTAACCCTCATTCCTAATCGTCTCCCGACATAAAATGTGGCTTTAATCGTTTCCTCATTCTTACCCCTCAGGTAGGCACAAGTATACTACAGAGGTAGCTGTATTATAGCCTGCCGTTAGGTGCGGTCAACCGAGACTTTGAGACACCATGTCGAGGGGCTGCTGAGGGCCTTTTTGTCTAAACTTTGGGTGAGGGGGGATATAACGTGGGTAGATGGGCCGTGAGGGTTCGAGTCCCCCCTTCCGCACCACCTTTTATTACGAGACTTACGACTATGCATCTCTCCACCCCCCCCCAAAATTGTACAGTTTTTGTATAGTAAGCTGAAGTTTTTCTCACCTGTACCGCCTAATTTTCGTCCCGGCTTTTCTAGGACCTTCACCTTAGTGGCTGGAGGCAAGGTGTGCGTATCGCCGTGTCATAGCCAGATTCTGGTGTACCAACAGCTCTTGAGTACCGAAAGGGAGAGCCCCCCTTTGCGTATCCTTCAAATCTGATATCTTATCATCCAAGGCCGCAACTTATTAATTAAGGACCCCCTGCTTCACGGGTCTCCTCAAGTTTTCTCTCTAGTACCTCCATGCTCTTCTGGAAGGTAACCAGCCCCTTATCCAGTTTCCTGAGTTTCTCGTTCAGGTCCTTAATCTTATCAGAGACCTTTTCAGTCTCTTCGGCCATCACCCCCTCTACTCCACTTAGTCCCCTCTTATAGCTCTTGTGTGCCTCCTCAAGGCTTTCTGTAAACCGTGCGAGTTCTGCGGTAAGCTGGGTCAGCTTGATGTCAATGCGGCCAATACCTTTCTTCAGGATCTTTATTTGCACCTCGTTGTCACTCAGGGCCTGCTTCAGAGGCCACAACTTCACTTGAGTATCACGGGTTATCTCCTGGCCTACATGCTCTTTAGCGGCGGTTATCTCCTGGCCTACATACTTCTCAACCCACTCCTGACTAACACAGCCTGCTAACAGGAAAAGACACAAGCACACTTTTACAAAAGATCTTTTTCTCATTTTTTAATCTCCATTGGTTAAAGAACCCCCAATAAAAGTGAAAAAAGACCCGTCCAAATTGCATCCCTATTTAGGTAAGCCCTTGATTAATTCCCTCTGCCTTTGCTCCAAAGATTCAACGTCCCTCTGAGACTGTTCTGCCATTTCCGCAAGTATCCGCCTTGTCATTGAGCACACTCTATCCCCACTGAAAACATCCAGAAAGACCCTTCACCGCTTCCTCTGATAAAG
>JBHICS010000326.1:0-1547 GCA_046759685.1 Candidatus Brocadiales bacterium
GGGGGCAGCCGCATAATCAAACGTCCACATAGCCAATGCCACTGTAAGTGTCAGGCAATATACCGTGGCCCATATTTTCCCTGTGCCTCTCATGTTGTCTTCCTACCACATTGTTTGAATGTTTTAACGGCCAATGTGTCTCTTACGTTGACGAAATATGCAGACAAAAAAAGGCCCGAGGGTGTCTTCCTTAGCGGAATACCCTCGGGCCTCTAGATATCTCCTGGTCTGCTGCCAAGAGAATCTTCGGTTGCCGTATATTTACGCCTATTTATTCAATATCACATTAGTGGCCTCTGCCACAAAGGATTCGGGTTTCTTGTCACTTCTCGTTACGACCAGCCTATACTCCTCTCCTGACGGCACCTCCACCGCTGCAACAGTTGACTCGTCCCTCGTCGTAACGTCCAGCTTGCAGGGGCCCCTTAGGTTAATTATCATCTTGTCCCAGCCGGGGTCTAGGTTCATCTCCATCTGCCCTGGTCTCCTTTCTTGTCCGCTACAGAAGTGGGACACACTACCCCTAAGACATGCTTTTCCTATAATTAAGGATAGCACCCAACCCCGTTTTCCTCAACCGTCTTCCTTCCCTTATCTTTGCCTCTTACCGTATCCTCGTACCTCTCGATACCATCAAAGTGTACGCTCATGCCGTATACCTTCCTGCCCACTGCCAGGTGTTCGGGCAGGTGTGCAAATTCCTTGCCTGCAGCAAGGGCCCGTTTCAAGAAACCCCAGTCGCCGCACTTCATATACCGTGGGTCATCGTCCCAGAGGATGTTTTTTGTAAACATGTTACGGTGCATTACGGCAGAGTGGTCTATGTAGTTCCAGATGTTCTCTACCCAATACTTGAGCCCTGGGGTCCACGGATGCGACAGATCCCAGATTGTCTCCAGATAATCCTTCTCCCTGGATACCCTAAAGACCTTCATATAGTGATACACCAGAAAGACCTCTGGGTGGGTCTCCAGAAACTCCGCCAGGTTCCGGTTGCGCTGGGGATGGTAAAGGTCGTCATCGGTGGCGTAGGTGATGTATTTCTCCTTGCAGAGGGGAAGCGCCTTGTTTATCAGCTTCACATAGCGCACCTCTTGGAGCCGCTGTTCGTCTGTTGGATGCTCCTGTATTATCTGGAAATCGTCAAAGTCTAGCCTAAACTCCTCGGCCACCTCAAGGGACCGGTCAGTGGAGCCGTCGTCGCACAGTATGAGTTGTGTGGTGCCTGGGTAATTCTGCTCAGCCAGCGTCTGAAGCGAATCTCTCAGGAACTCTGTGCGGTTATAGGATGTTAATATTATGCTAATCATGTTTATGTCCTTTGGTATACAACGAAGTCTACTCCGTTGCGTTAACGACCATAAAGGTCGTTGTCTACCATTATTATTGATTTTTCATGTAGAGGCGACTCCACAATCCCCGGTAGGGCACGGCCACGCCATGCCTGAACCTTCGGGCGTGGTAGCCCACCCCTATACATCATATGGTTACCACAGGGCTCAAGCCCTGCGACGTCCTTCTTTACATTAAATTACATGTTATTTAAA
>JBHICS010000327.1:0-1518 GCA_046759685.1 Candidatus Brocadiales bacterium
CTATTGTGCTGTTAGTATCGGTCTTCATCTGCCTTATTTACGGGGGGATTAGAATGCGGGTATTATTACACACCAAAAAGGGGCAATCAAGCTGAATTCTTTATGTGTCACACAAGCCCATACTTATAAATTATCTAATTGCTTTTTAACAAATAGGATGTTATTTTTCCTATAGGAACGTAATAAGCTAATGGGCGTTCGAAAACACGAAATGAGGCTAATTCAAGCTACACTTGTAACGCTCTTTCTCCTGACTGGCTGCTCTACTGAAGATTGGGGAGTCGGCTTTACGAGGGGCATGAGGAGTCTCCCTCGGCGCGACTTCACCTCCAGCGAAAAGGAAGAGGCACTCGAGGCGAAGGCTCGCTTTGAAAAACCCTTCAAAGCGGAATTAAATAGAAAACTAGAGGAGAACGAGCTTTCAGACCTAAAGGGTTGGTTGGTCCTCTTCAGATTTTTCTCCGATGGTACTACCAAGACTGCTAATATCTGGGTATACACCTATTGGGGAGATGAGGAGAGACACAAGGTCTACAGCGTCCCACTGAAATCCTTCCTGGACAAATCCCAGCTTTCTACCATGGTGGAAGGTGCCTCACAAGAGGTTACAAGCTTTCTCCTACAGAAGGCGGCAGGCAGATATAAGCAAATGGTAGATTAGTAGGTACGTCCCTAGAAGGAACTGTAAATCACGCTTCCAAAGGCGCCCTGTGGCATAATGGCCCTAAACCCGTTAACCGTTTCTGTCAGGTTGGCCATCATCTTCTGAATGTCTTCGTAAAGTTCTTCACTTCTAACCAGCTTACCCAGGGCCCCCTCACCCCTGACCATCCTGCCCATTAGGACGTTGGCATTCTCCACCGCTTCTTTTAAGTCCTCGTATAGTGCTTCATCCGCAATGAGCTTCCCCATAGTGCCCTCGCCCTTAGACATCTTGGCCAGGATAATGTTTGCATTTTTAACCGTCTCCTTGAGGTCTTTAAACAGGGTTTCATCCTCCAGCAATTTTCCTATAGTCCCCTCTCCCCTGGACATCTTACCCATAATATCGTTGGCGTTAGTAACTGCATCCTTCAGTTCATCAAATATCTCCTCATCAGTAAAGAATTTTCCCATCGCACCCTCTCCTCTCTCCAATCTGGCCAGGATTTTCTGGGCGCTATCTAGGGTGTCGGTAAGTATCTCAATACTACCCATAGCCTGGTCAAACTTCACCAACATATCGCTGAAACCAGGGACGTCTAAACCCTCTACCACACTACCAGGGGGGAGTACCGGCCTGTCGGGTGGTACCAGGCTTATGTCCACGTAGCTCTTGCCGAATAGAAAATCAGGGACTATTGTCGCAACCGAGCCCTCTCGTATTGGAATTCTCTTGTCTATGGCCATTGTCACCAGTCTCTTAGCATCCTCAATGCTAACACGCTTGACCTCCCCGATGTCCATTCCGGAAAGAGAGACCTTCGAGCCCCTCTTCAGATTCTTGGAGCTCTGGAAATAGGCCTTGTATTCATTACG